>NZ_QRQX01000004.1:0-148345 GCF_003475665.1 Collinsella sp. AF29-7AC | reverse complement strand
CGCCCCCGCCCTCCCCCGCCCGCCGACCTCAAGGCCGTAAACGCAGGGAATCCGGGGGCGTGACGGGGGCTTCTCTCCGGAACATTCCGCAGGACGCAAAGAGGCTCCGCAGCGCGAAGCGCGATGCGGAGCCTCTTTGCATGTCCGAGGACGTTCCGGAGAGAAGCCCCCGTCACGCCCCCGGATTCCCGGTGGGAGTTCTAGACCTTGTCGGCCTTAGTACATACCGCCGCCCTGCTGACCAGCGGTGGCAGCAGCGATAGCGTCCTCAAGCTGAGTGTTCTTGGGCACATCGGAGACGGTAGCCTCGGTGATGAGAATCAGGCTGGCGACAGAAGCAGCGTTCTGCAGGGTGACGCGGCTGACCTTGACGGGGTCGAGGACGCCCATCTCAATCATGTCGCCCCACTCGCCGTTGGCAGAGTTGAGACCCTGGCCGGCGGGCAGCTCGGCAACCTTGTCGACCACGACGGCGCCCTCAAAGCCAGCGTTCTTGGCGATGGTGGCGACCGGAGCAGTCAGAGCCTTCTTGACGATGTCGACGCCGATCTTCTCCTCGGGGTCGTCAAGCTCAACGGCGTCGAGCGCAGGAGCAGCGTCCATGAAGGCGACGCCGCCGCCGGCGACAATGCCCTCCTCGACAGCAGCACGGGTAGCCTGCAGGGCGTCCTCGACGCGGTGCTTGATCTCCTTGAGCTCGGACTCGGTAGCAGCGCCGACCTTGATGACGGCAACGCCACCGGAGAGCTTGGCCAGGCGCTCCTGGAGCTTCTCACGGTCGAAGTCAGAGGTGGTGTTCTCCATCTCGCCCTTGATCTGAGCGATGCGGGCGTCGATGGCCTCCTTGGAGCCAGCGCCGCCGACGACGACGGTGTTGTCCTTGGAGATAGTGACGGACTTAGCGGTACCAAGCATATCGGCGGTGATGTCAGCGACCTTCACGCCCAGCTCGTCCAGAGCAGCCTGGCCACCGGTGAGGACGGCGATGTCCTCCAGGATGCGCTTGCGGCGATCGCCGTAGCCCGGGGCCTTGACGGCGCAGACGTTGAGGGCGCCACGGATCTTGTTGAGGACGAGGGTCGGCAGAGCCTCGCCATCGATGTCCTCAGCGATGATGAGCAGGCCACGGCCAGCGCGCTGGACAGCCTCGAGAACAGGCATGATGTCCTGGACGCTGGAGATCTTCTGGTCGGTGATGAGGATGTACGGATCCTTCATCACGGCCTCCATGCGGTCGTTATCCGTGACGAAGTAAGCGGAGACGTAGCCCTTGTCGAACTGCATGCCCTCGACGGTGTCGATGGTGATGTCGAACGTCTGGGAATCCTCGACGGTGATGACGCCGTCCTTGCCCACGACCTCCATGGCCTCGGCGATCTTCTCGCCGACCTCGGGGTCACCGGCGGAGATGGTACCGACGGAAGCAATCTGCTCCTTGGTCTCGACCGGCTTGGCCTGCTTCTTCATCTCGGCGACGGCGGCGTTGACGGCCTTGTCGATGCCGCGACGGATGGCCAGCGGGTTGGCGCCAGCGGCGACGTTGCGCAGACCGTCGTTGACGATGGCTTGAGCGAGCAGGGTTGCGGTGGTGGTGCCGTCACCCACGGTGTCGTTGGTCTTGGTGGCGACCTCCTTCACCAGCTGGGCACCCATGTTCTCGATGTTGTCCTCGAGCTCAATCTCCTTGGCGACGGAAACGCCGTCGTTGGTGATGGTCGGGGCACCAAACGTGCGCTGCAGAGCAACGTAGCGACCCTTGGGGCCCATGGTGACGGTAACGGCGTCGGCCAGAGTGTTGACACCCTTGGCGAGCTTAGCGCGGGCATCGGTGTTGAACGTAATGTTCTTTGCCATGGTAGGTAATCCTCCAAAAGAAATGTGACTCGCGTCGCCGCTTCCGAGTCCTATGCGGCGGGCGCGTTCAAAGACGAATCAGAGATTCTGACGAGACTAGGCCTCGACGACAGCGTAGATGTCGTCGGCGCGCATCAGCAGATACTTCTCGCCGTCGACCTTGACCTCGTTGCCACCGAACTTACCATAGATGACAACGTCACCGACCTTGACGTCCATGGGGATGCGCTCACCCTTGTCGTTGACCTTGCCAGCGCCAACGGCAACGATGGTGCCGCGCTGCGGCTTCTCCTGAGCGTTGCTGGCGATATACAGACCAGAAGCGGTCTTCTGCTCGGCCTCGTCGGGCTTGACCAGAACACGATCTGCAAGCGGCTTCAAAGACGACATGCTTGTTTCCTCCTTTTTGGGCCGCGCGGTTATGCCGCGCGAATTAACCCTTTTTGTTTGCGTACGCGTTGAATGGTACCCACGAATGGCGGGTTATACAACACGGAGTCAAAAAATCTTATTTTTTGGCACTTAGATTTTCTGAATGCCGGGGGATAACTTAGCGATGCCTCCCGTGTGGCTCCGGAGGGGCGGGGCATAAGGTTTCCTGCTCGGGCAGTCCTGCTCGCACGAAGGCCACATTAAGTGGCCTTCGGCTCGTGCGGAACTCGCGATAAACCTTATGCCCCGCCCCTCCGGAGCCACACGGGAGGCAGGTTAACTAATTCGAGCCCGGCATTCAGAAAAGTCAGTGCAGCAAAATGGCGATGCGGATAGCGACATGTGCATGGTTTTCGCTGCGCGCACGGGTCCCCTGGGGAGCACCGTGCATTTTTGGGAGTATTCAGCAGACTAGGACGGCTGCATACGTGCCGGACACACCATATTGGTCCCAAGGACGCCTTCGGCCGGCGATTTTGGTCGGCAGGCAAACCCCGTCAGGACAGAAAGGCATGCCTCACGCCGCACCGGAGCACAAAATGACGTCAATCTCTGCAACGTTACTCAGCCGCAGCGGCACAGGCAGAGCTCGCGGTGCTGAATACTCCGTTTTTTGCACGGCGCGGACGGGGGTACATCAGGATCCGGAAGAACATCCCAGCCTTTTTATGCAATTCGTAATGGAAAGTATGCAAAACACCTAGAGATAGCATTGCTGCTGTCCAAATTGGGCGCGGGGCGGCGACGCCTCCGCCCCGCGCCCAAATCAAGCAGGGCGGGGACGCTCCTAACGAACCCCCCATTTGCAAACAAACGCGGCTCGAGCGCCATCCCAAAATAGGCTGCACGAGCCGCGTTTAACGGTACGACATGAATATTAGCGCTCGTAGACCAGGTTGCCGGCTAGGTAGGTGGCTTGGACTTTGGTGGCTTGGAGTTCTTGGGGGTCGATGGTGAGTGGATTTTGGTCCAGGACTACCAGGTCGGCGTATTTGCCGGGTTCTAGGCTGCCGAGGTTTTGCTCGTCGCCCGCTGCATAGGCGCTGCCCAGGGTGTAGTTGCGCAGAGCCGTTGCCGCATCGATACGCTCGCTCGGCAACCAGCCGCCCTCGGGCCAGTGGCTTTTGGGGTCTTGGCGCATAATAGCCGTGTAGAGCACGTTCATGCTGGTAACGGGCGTGATAGGGCTGTCAGTACCGAAGGCTTGGCGGATGCCGCGCTGCTTATAGGTTGCGAACGGCCACATGATTCGGCTTCGCTCCAGGCCAAGGTCGCGCTCTGGGCCACCCGGATCGAGCGTGATGTGGCAGGGCTGGCTCGAGGCGACCACGTTGAGCTTGCGCAGGCGATCGATATCCTCGGGCAAGAGGTTCTCCAGATGCTCGAGCGTGTTATGACCGTGCTGGGGCAAGCCGTAGAGCTCTGCCGCCTCCTCAAAGATATCGAGTGCGGCATGGATGGCACCGTCGCCGATAACGTGGATGCGCACGGTATGGTCACGCTCGGCTGCCGCCAAAACCAACTTGCGCATACGCTCGACAGGGACCGTCAGGCGGCCCTGGTCGCCCGGGAAGCGCGGGTTGGTATAGGGCTCAGTGAGGTATGCGGTATGCTCGCTCGACACGCCGTCGAAGAACTGTTTAAAGCCTGGCGCCGAGAGCAGCGCGTTGTTCGCGTAGCGGGTCTGGAGTTCTTCCAAGCGCGACTGGTCATCCAGCAGCGTGGGAAACAGATGGGCGCGGATGCCCAGCTTGCCGGAGGCCTGCAGTTTGTCGTAGACGTCGTCGCGGATAAAATCGCAGCCCGGCATGGGCATGAGCGACATGTCGCAAATCGAGGTAATGCCTTGCTCGGCCATACGCCTCATTTGATCGGCGTAAGCGCTTGCAATGCGATCCTCCCCCAGCCACTCAAGGCAGCGCGGTAGCAGCTGCATGGCAGCCGCCTCGTGAGCAATGCCCGTGAGCTCGCCGCTTGCGTCCTTGTCGTAGCCACCGCCCGCTGGCGGCTCGCTGTCGCGCGTGACGCCGAGCGCCTCGAGTGCGCGGCTGTTGAGCCACAGCGTATGGCCGTCGCCCGAATACATAACGCAGGGGCGATCGGGGAATGCCGCATCGAGCGACGCCTTGGTAGGATGCTCGGGCGGGTCCCAACGGTAGTCGCGCCAGCCCTGAGTCACAACCCAAGCGTCGTCGGGCAGGTCCTGGGAAAACTCGAGCGCGTGTTGCACCAGCGCCGCCTCGGACGTGCCCATATCCATGAGCATGTACGGCGAGGAGCCGACCGAGGTATGGAAGAAGTGCAGATGAGCGTCATGGAAACCTGGGCAGACAAACTGCTCGCCGTAGTCGATAACCGGCGTGGCGGCAGGCGCGGCGGCAATCACGTCATCGGGCGCACCGACTGCGACGATACGGTCGCCTGCGATGGCAATCGCCAGCTCGCGGGCGGTATCGATGCCGTCTTGCGCGGTAAAGACGTTCTTGGAGCGGATAATCCGATCGATATGTTGCATGGGCATCCCCATCTCTGGCAGGAAATTCAACACCCCCGAGTGTACTCCCCCGCCCTTGTAACAAAACCCCAAGCGGCAAACGGCAACTTTACCAGCCCTAGCGGCAGGTGGCATACTGGAGAGAGCCTGTACGATTTTGCGATCGAGCCAGCAAGGAGCAAATCGACCATGACGAAGACCAAGGCACAGCAGATTATGGCGGCAACCGAGGTTCGCGCGGCAGACGACGTCACCGCGGCTATCCAGGATATCGCCGCCGAGTTTGAGTCCTACATCATTAAGCAGCGCCGCCACTTCCATAAGCACCCGGAGTTGAGCCTTGCCGAGGAGCGCACGACTTCCGACATCGCCAACCAGCTCGACGCCATGAATATCCCCTACGAGCGTCCCCTTAAGACGGGCCTGGTGGCGACCCTTCGCGGCACCGCGCCCGACGCCTACCACGAGGACGGCACGCCGCGCCGCCGTATCCTGCTGCGCGCGGATATCGACGCCCTGCCCGTCACCGAGCAGACCGGCGAGGAGTTTGCCAGCGTCAACGAGGGCTGCATGCACGCCTGCGGCCACGACTGCCACATCGCCATGATGCTCGGCACGCTGCAAATCCTGCGCCATATGACCGACGACATCCACGGCGAAGTCCGCATCGTCTTCCAACCCAGCGAGGAAAACGGCCAGGGCGCCAAGCTCATGATCGGCACGGGCGTGCTCGACGGCGTCGATGGCGCCTACGCCGCGCACATCTGGAGTGAGGTCGACGCCGGCACCGTGAGCTGCGAGCCCGGACCGCGCATGGCCAATACCGACTGGTTCCGCATCGACGTCCGCGGCACCTCGTGCCACGGTGCCATGCCCCAGCGCGGTCACGACGCCGTTATGGTTGCCGCCGAGATCGTCAACGCTCTGCAGACCATCGTTTCGCGCGAGATCAGTCCCTACGAGCCGGCCGTCATTACCGTCGGCGAGCTGCACGGCGGAACAGCGCGCAACGTTATCGCCGGCACGGCCTACCTCGCCGGCACGGTGCGCACCTACGGCGATTCGACCCACGAGGAAATGCCGGAGCTCATGCGCCGCATCGTGGAGCATACCGCGGCCGCCTTGGGCGCCGAGGCAGAGCTCACCGACTACACCATCGCCAATTACAAGGTCGAAAACGATGCCGCCTCGAGCGAGCGCTGCCGCCAGGCAGTAATCAAATGCCTGGGCCCCACCGGTCAAGGTCATTACCGCGGCACGCTTTCGGGCGAGGATTTTTCGGAGTACCTGCGCCGTGTACCGGGCGTGCTCGCCTTTGTAGGTACGCGCAACCCCAAGATTGGCGCCACGTACGCCCAACATTCCTGCTTCTACAAGATCGACGAGACTGTGCTGGCAAAGGGCCCCATGGTGGCCGCCCAGTATGCCATCGACTTTTTGGCCGAGCCCACGCAAGAGGAGCTCGACGGCCCCGCGATCACCGCGGTCGCCGAAACCAACCCCGACCTGGCCGCCAAGTTGCGCTCTGCCAAGGCAACGACCGCCGAGGCTCGCGACGCCATCCATGACGCCCGCACGGCACGCCATGCCGCGATCAAGGGCATCCACGATGCACGTGCCGCCGCTCGCCGCGAGGAGAAGCGCGGCGAGTAGTCGATTCGCGGCCATCTCGCAGTCATAGCCACATCGCGATATC
Organism: Collinsella sp. AF29-7AC; assembly: GCF_003475665.1. Classification (NCBI taxonomy): domain Bacteria; kingdom Bacillati; phylum Actinomycetota; class Coriobacteriia; order Coriobacteriales; family Coriobacteriaceae; genus Collinsella; species Collinsella sp. AF29-7AC. Next base: position 141,869 of record NZ_QRQX01000004.1, on the reverse strand, counting down.
AAAGCGGGGGCGGACGTTTCGACACGTCCGCCCCCGCTCATTTGTCAAGCGCCATTTCTACCGTTTCTACCCCGTCCCCAAATGGCAGGCGGCAGGGCTACTCGTCCTGCGGGTCCTCGTCGGAGCTTGGTGCAGGCTCGGGCTCGGGCTCCGGTTCCGGCATGGGCTCGGGCTCGGGCTCAGGCACGGGCGCGGGCTCAGGCTCAGGCTCAGGCTCAGGCACGGGCTCGGGCTCGGGCTCGGGCTCGGGCTCGGGCGCAGGCGCCGGCGCCGCAGCGGAATCGGATACGGGCGCTGCGTCGGCGCTAAAACCAGCCGGAGCAGACTTCTTCTCAAACGGCAGCACAAAAGTCAGGACGTCGTCCTTGTCCTCGTCGGCCCACTCGCTTGCGTAGCGCGCAACCCAATAGCCAACGGCACGGTGCTTGAGCATCTTGCCAAAGACCGTGAGGAATACCGTGACAAACGCCGTCAGCACCAAGAACAATACGAGCGTGATGCCACCGCCGGTAACAAGCGCCTCAATAGCCGTAGGACGGTAGTAGTAGCTATACATACCGACAGAGGCAATGGTGCCAAAGACGAACGTCAGGATCCAGGTGACAACGTTGGCGACCAGGCCCGTCAAAAACTCGGGAAGGAACGAAGCGCAGAACAGTTTGGTCTTGTTGTGCTTAAAGGCCGCCCAGACCTTATCGAGCGAAAACGCGCTCTCGACACGACCGGTCACCGCAAAGTGCATCACGGCAATGTCGGCGAACATCTTAAAGAAGACCCCCAAGACCGCCGTGGCAATCATAGCCAGGACAAGCAGGCCAAGCGAGCCGAACAGCGCTGCCTCGAGTGCATAAGAGCCGTAATACGAATACGAGCCCGCGGCGCCAATTACCACGCTCTCCACCAGCGAAAGCACTACACCGATAACGGGAATGGCAGCGATAACCTCGAGCACGACCGAGATAACGCTCGAAAAGACTCCGAGGCCAAACGACGTGGAACGCATGAGTGGACGATCCATACCGTCATCAACCTTGAGCGACAGATCGCGACCCCACTCAATACCAAAGCCGGAACCACACACGCTCGCAATGCAAGCTGCCAAAAAGCCAATAGCAGCCGCGATACCACCGATAACGGGGATGAACAGCACGAGCACCGACACGACGCAGATGACCGCCGGTAAAAAGGCAATCTGGCACACGCGCTGCAGCACGCCCGGCGTCTTGGTCATATCCTCAAACGCCTGAGCCACACAGCCCTTGGGCACGTTGACCACCGGCGGCTGAGGCATGGCCTGCTGAGGCTGCGGCTGTCCCTGAGGGACCGCGCCGGCCGCCGCATTAGGAGCACCACACGCACCACAGAACTTGTCGTTATCGCCCATGGGGGCACCACACTGCGAACAGAACATCGAGATCATCCCTTCGTATCTTGAGCGAATCATCTGGATCGCAAACGATGTCTTTGGCATCATTATCACCCAATGTGGGGACAAATACTCCAACATGACGCATTTGCAATGCGCAGGGCGCTATTCGATTGTTTGATGAGCTCGACCGCGTTAGTTCGTTCCGCGGAAACCCTTGCCGACGATCTCGGAGCTGTCGACGATCGTGATAAAGGCACCCGGATCGACTTCGCGCGCATAGCGGCGCAGTTGCACGGCCTCGCGACGGCTTAGCACGCTCATGATCACCGTCACGCACTTGCCCGAGAAAGCACCGTAGCCGCGGCTGATAGTCGCCGTACGGTTGAGATGCTTGACGATAAACTCCTCGACCTTAAGGGGCTCGGAGCAAATGACCGTGCAGACTTTGCGCAGGTGAATGCTCTCGATGGCCTTGTCGACCACGAGCGTCTTGGCAAACAGGCCAAGCACGCAATACAGACCGACGCGCGGGCCGTACAAGAAGGCCGCGATGGTCACGATGCCGATATCGACCAACAGCAGGGCGCGGCCAATCTCGAGCGTCGTGCGACGTTTGAGGATCATGGCGAGAATGTCCGTGCCGCCCGTCGAGGCACCAATATCAAAGACGATAGCGCTGCCGAGCGCCGGCAGAATCACGGCAAAGCACAGGTCGAGCCACATATCGCCCGTCATCGAGACATCGGTCGGAATAAAGAGCTCAAACAGCGAGACATAGGCGGACAGCGCAAACGAGGCAAAGACGCTCCACAGGATTGCCTTGCGCTCCAAAAAGATAAAGCCCAAAACGACCAGGACCGCATTGATAATCCACATAAAAACGCCGACAGGCAGGGTCGGGAACAGCGTGGACAGAATGACCGACACGCCCGAGGTGCCGCCAAAAGCAAAGTGATTAGGGGTTTTAAACGCGACGATGGCAAAGGCCGTGAGGATCAGGCCCAAATTGAGCTCGGCAAAAAAGCGCGGAAAGCCCGGCTCCTGGCTGCGCTTGCGACCAGCGCGCTCGCCCCGCTCGATAACATCGCGATCGACCACGCGCTCCATCGGCACTACGGGAGGACGATGCACCTCCTCGGCAGCACGCGACGCCGCCTCTGCTGCAGCGGCCTCAATTGCCCATGCCTTGCTTTCTGTTTCGTGCTCGTCGGCCATTACGGCAACCCCTCGTTAACAATTTGGAAACAATGCGCCCATTAGAGTAACGCGGAACGTGGGGATTGCAACCCTTAGTTAGACGAGCGGTATGACTATATCGGGAGCGTACAGAAACGGCCGGCCACGCTTTTGCTTGCGCGGTCGGCCGTTTAATGTTTTCGCAGATAAAACCTGCCAAAACAAACCTGTCCTTTTTGGAAGGTTATTCGTGCTGGCTGGTGCGGTGCTCGTACTCCTCGGGGGTGATGACATCCTCGATGCGCAGGTTGACGCCCGCCACCTCAAGGCCGGTCATCGCGGCAAGGCGCTCGGTGACACGTGCCTTGACATCGTCGAAGATCGCGGGCGCATAGGCGCCGTACTCGATGATGACGGAGATGTTGACGACCACGCGATTATCGTCGGTGACCTCGACCGTCACGCCCTTGGTCAGATTCTCGGCACCAAACTGCTCCTGCACAAAGTGCATGAGGTTACCCTTCATGCCCAGAACGTGCGGAACCTCGCGGGTGGCCATGGCAACGATCTTCTCGATCACGCCGTTGGAATAGGTCAGCGAGTCCTCGGACTCATCCGCTTCCTCGTCATCCTCATCCGTATCGGACTCGGCCTCGACGAGAGCCTCATCCTCGAGCGTCACATCCTCAGCTTCGGCGACGACCGCCTCGTTCTCCTCGAGCTCGGTATCGGCTACATCGACCTTCGTATTAAAAGCCATGGTTCCTCCTTATGCCTGCCGCGGATGCGACAGTCGAATACATATTAGCGGCCGCTAAACAGACGGCCGAAGAAGTTGACGATCCCGTTCTCGCCGTCGCGAATTTGGCCGATCACAGCGCCGATCAGCACGAAGAATGCAATGACGAGCGTGTCCCACAGACCCAACGTGAGCACCAACACGGCGAGGATAAAGCCGGCGACGGCGCCGAGCGTGGTGTTGGGATGACGCACAGCATAGCTCCAGATGGCAGCGCCCGTACCCTTGATGAGACCCATAGCCTCGTCAAAATCCGCGGCTGCCGCGTCTTGTAACTCGGTTGCCTCTGCTTTGGAATCAACAGGTTCGCTCGCCGACGTGGCGCTCTGGTCAATCGTCAGGCGCGGCGTACGAGCGGTCTTATCTTGATTGGTATCACTCACCGGAAACCTCCACGGTCTGGACGGTAGTCTTGGACGGCAAAAAACGGACACGCGCGGTCGTACCCGGCGTGCCGAGCATGGTGTCGCAGGCCTTCTCGATGCGCTGCTGCATCGCGGTAGCCAGAGATGCCACGTCCTTATCGTCAAGCGCGATAGCCTCGACCTTAAAACGGACGTGCGAATCGTCGGGGCCTTGGACGCGGGCCTCGATATGCTCAACCATCACGCGGTCGTCGCGCTCGGCAGCAGCCCTGGCGCACGAAGAAAGCGCCGCAAGGGTAACCTCGATATTGCGCTCCCCCGCCGGATGCACGCAGGACGGCTCGCGACGGGCGAACATCAGGCGGAAAAAGCTCAGCAGTACGCCAAGCGCCACGACGCCGGCGCACACCGTCACGACGATGCGCGGCATGGGGTCGCGCATCAGCAGCATAAAGCGATACGTATACGGCCCCCAAAACTGGCAGACAAGCGTACCCAGCGCCACGATGGTGGCGGCAAGATACACGATCGCTAGGGCTCGTTTGAGTACGCGCACGCGGCGCTCCCTTCAAATCTCGGCTCTCGAAATGCAAAACGGTTCGCATCATTATAAAAGAGCCGGGTCCGGTGCTCTACGCACGCGGATCCGGCTCATCTATTCCACGAGGCTTGCATGCTCGCTTCATTATGCCCAGATATGCACGGCTCAATCCGTGCTGGCGCTACTCCTCCTCGAGGGCAGCGATGACCTCGTCGGTCATGTCCATGGTGCTGTAGACGTCCTGGACGTCGTCGAGCTCCTCAAGACGGTCGATGAGGCGCTGGACCTTCTTGGCGTCGGTGCCGGAGACCTCGGTCGGGGTGGTCGGGACCATGGTGGTCTCGGAGCCCTTGACCTGGACACCCTGCTCCTCGAGCGCCTTGGAGACAGCCATGACCTCGTTGGCAGCAGTCCAGACGATCCACTCCTCGCCGGCATCCTCGTAGTCCTCGCCACCGGCCTCGGCGATAGCCATCATGAACTCATCCTCGTCACCGGCAGCACCGTTGGCGATCATGGTCTCCTTCTTGGCGTTCTCATCCAGGATCTCCTTGGCGACGACGATCTGGCCCTTGCGCTCAAACTGGAAGGCGACGGAGCCGGAGGTGCCCAGGTTGCCACCAGCGTGGGAGAAGGCGGAACGGACATCAGCGGCGGTACGGTTGCGGTTGTCGGTCAGGCAGTCGACGTAGACGGCGACACCGGCGGGACCGTAGCCCTCGTACACGATGTTCTCGTAGACGGCGGCATCGGCACCCGAACCAAAGGCCTTGTCGATAGCGGACTTGATCTTGTCCTTGGGCATGGACTGAGCCTTGGCCTTAGCAACGGCAGCGGCGAGGCTGGCGTTGTTCTCGGGCAGCGGGTCACCGCCGAGACGGGCAGCAACGGTGATGTTGCGGCTCAGCTTGGAGAAGAGGGCGGAACGCTTGGCGTCCTGCGCGCCCTTACGATGCTTGGTTGTGGCCCACTTAGAGTGTCCGGACATACGTGTCTCCTATCGGTTTTGACCTAAAGCCCAGCGCAGATGCTCGGGCAATATAAACAAACGTCGTTATGATATACCTACTGGCCTGCGAGATAAACCCCAAAATGAAGGCGTCGTGATGATGCCATCCTTTGGTGCAAAGCAACCTGTCCCCTTTGCACCAAATTAGGACCAGAGAAGGTCGCTGCGAGTGATGGTGGCGCCGATGGCAAAGGGCATGCAGGCGATAACCGGATACAGGTAGCGCATATAGGTCGAACCGTTGCAGGGACCGATCAGACACACGGCGAGCACGCCCAGCAGCGGCACCCAAATGGCCAGCCCGCGCCACGAATGGCGGCGCAACAGGTAGACCACCACGGCGATCATAATCCACACATAGGTGGCCGAGCTCATGGTGAGCGAGATAAACGGAATGCGCTGCACCGCCACGCGATACAGGTTGATCAGGTGGTCGCACCAGCGCACAACCTTGCTATCGACCGGATGGAAGTCAAAGTACTTGAGGTTATCGGGCTTCGCCATAATCTCGGCACTGCGCGCCGTGCTGTAGACCCACGCATCGCGGGCACTCGGATAAAAGTAGCCGTAGTAGTTATTGATGAGCGCCGAGATGTAGCACTCGGGATCCTTTTTGAACATCTGCGCCCAGACCTCAAAATAGGCCTTGATGTCCTCCTGCGAGGCGTACTCGTTAAAGCAATTTTTGACGGCGTCCGACTTATCCGGGTTGTAGCGGCGGCCCAGATTGTCGTACTTGAGCACACGGTCGATCACGGCACGCTCATCGTCGGTCACCAAGCCGTCGCAAGGAGCCTCCACGATGGTGCCGTCCTCCTTTACCGTGGGGTTGACACCCGAGTTGAGGCCGTCGTGCTTTTGGACGAAACGAGCCGTCTGCTGGAACGGAATCGAGAGGATTTCGCGCTTGGAACCAGGCGTAATGTCGTGCGCCGGCATAAAGACCTTGGTGAAGTACATATTAGAGGCAAGGCAGAGTCCAAGCACCGCAAGAACTCCCACCCAGCGGAAACGCGAGATGGCGCCCGAAGGCGCAGCACCGGCCTGCTTGACTGCACGACGAGCCACATGCGCGTCCCATGCGCAAAACGCCGCCGCGATTACGCATGCCGCCAGGGGAAACACCAGGCCGCCGTTGCGCAGAAACGTGGAACCCATGGCACCCAGAGCGAGCAGCAGCCAGTCATGGCGCGCAAAGAGCACGGGCCTCTGTTCGCCCGCACGCTCGGCATTGGCATCGCGACGGGGCAGGCCGCAGGCCACGAGCTTCACGGTCTGCACCAACAGCACCAAAAACGCGTCGGCAAACAGCACATCTTTGGTAAGCAGGGCCGCGTAGTTGGAGAACATGGGCATAAACACAAAGAACAGCAAGATCACGCCGCGGATCGGCAAGCTCACGCCCAGCTTGCGCAGCGACGAGATGGAATAGGCCATGCAGGCGGCCGTAATGACGAACTGAGCGCAGGTGTAGATGATGAGGCCCGCGTTAGCGCTGTTGAACAGCGAAAGCCCCAGCTGAACGCACGAGCCGATAATGGCCGTGTGCACTACGGGATGATGCCCGTTGAGCAGCACGTTGGGGTTGAGTAGGCGCAGGTAGTCGCTCGTGCCGTTGGGGTAGTTGAACCACTGGCGAATCTGCGCACCCGTATCTCCCATAAAAAGGCCGGGCAGCGAAGCGATGAGCGTGGGCGCCCAGGCGACCATAAGCACCAGGAAGGGCCCGGCAAAGGGATGGACCGAGAGCGCGGCGTGAGCCATACGCCATACGCGGCCAAAGTGCGCTTCGGAAAACGGAATGCGCCGAGAGCTCAGCCAATCTAGACACTCAAAAGCCAGGTAGAAGGCAACGACCGCCAAGAGCATCCAGCCCGCACCGCCTATCCAGGCGCAGATGATGCGAGCCTTGTCGCCGAGTACGATCTCGGCAGAATCGGTGAGGTCGTAGCTGCGGCCAAACACCATGCAGACGGCAAAGAACAGCGACGGAAGGATCACCGAAGGACGCCAAGCATCGCCGCGGCCAAAGAATACGTAGCGAAACGGCAGAGTGAGCAGGCAGGCAAGCGCAAGCAGCATGACCGCGTCGGTATGGCCGGCAAACGAGAGGAGCACCTCGTAGCACACGTACAGCATGCCCGAGGCTTTGGGGTCAATCGCCAAGACTGCGTTGCTCGAGACCGGCGCGGGATCGATGGAAAACGCCGTGGTCGCCAACAGCGCGAGCAGAAATGCGATGAGCGTCTGCTTGGCGGGGTAGCGCTTAAACCAGACGATGCGGGCAGCGTCGCGCGCAGCCGTTGTGGAGAGGTCGGAATCCTTCACAGTCCAAAGAGCCTTTCTAGAAACCCGCCAAAAAGGGACAGGTTTATTTTGGCAGGTTTTATCTGGGAAAACGTTACGGTCCTGTCATCGTTGCCTAGCAAACCACAAAGGTGCCTGTCCCCTTTGTGGTGGTTAGGCGTCGAGGTAGATGCGCTGGGGACGGTTGCGGTGTCGCGCGAAGATGATGAGCGCCAGGCCCGCAATAACGAGCGGAAGGCTCAGCAGCTGACCCATCGTGATGACGCCGCCCAGCAGATAGCCAAGCTGGGCGTCGGGCACGCGCACGAACTCGACGAGGAAGCGGACGATGCCGTAACCCATCACAAACACGCCCATAAACGTGCCCTGGGGCAGCAGCGGCTTTTTGCGGCTGAGCACCTGCAGAATGCAAAAGAGCACAATGCCCTCAAGAAATGCCTCGTAGAGCTGGGAGGGGTGACGCGACATATCGCCCGCGGTGCCACCGAAGACCACGCCCCAGGGCAGATCGGTCGGCTTGCCCCACAGCTCACCGTTGACAAAGTTGGCACAACGGCCCAGGCACAGGGCCAGCGGAGCGCCAATGACGGCAAGATCGGCCAACGTCCATGCATCGAGCTTATACATGCGGCACACGATGATGCCGCCCAAGATGCCGCCGACCAGGCCACCGTGGAAGCTCATGCCGCCCTCGTTGGTGGCAAAGATCTCGAGCGGGTGCGCCCAGTAGTAGCCGTCGCCGTAAAAGATGACGTAGAACAGACGGGCGCCAATGATAAGGCCAAAGACCACGCCGACCACGACACTCGTCAGGTCGTCAATCGTGATGCTAAAGCCCCAGCGACGCTGCGTGCGGTACATGACGACCGCCGTGAGCAGGGCACCGACCACATAGGCCAGACCATACCAGTAAATCGTGATGGGCCCCGCCGAAATCGCGACGGGATCAAGCATATGGTAGAAGTCGTTGAGCATGTCGACCCTCCTACTCCCTACATACAAATGCGGCCGCGGGCCTTGCGCTCGCAGCCGCATATTTGGGCGTAACGTCTATGCGGAGTATGCCGTCCGCAGCTTTCGCATCTTAGAACGGCGCGTACTCGTCGTACAGGTCGTCGGTCTCGCCGGAGGCATTAACCTGCTCGACACGGGTAACGCCGGGCACATGCTCCTTCAGGATGCGCTCGATACCCATGGACAGGGTCAGCGCGCTCATAGGGCAGCCGGCGCAGGCACCCTGCAGCTCCAGTTTGACGACGCCCTCGTCGTCAACACCCACATACTCCATATCGCCGCCGTCAGCCTGCAGGTTGGGGCGGATCTCCTCAAGAACCTTCTTAAGCAGCTCTTCGTTAACAGCCACAGGGGCTCCTTTCTCACAATAACGCGGGCACGCCCGCGGACAGGGGCTATGTTACTACAGCCATGTACCCGCTCACGAGCCATCCATGCGCGCGGACACGACTTTCACGAGCAGTCAATTTGGGACGGGGATCTTTTAGCTGCGTTCGTCGTCAGATAGTGACAACGCATATTACTGCCGAGCCTGTCCCCCGGTACCAATCTGGACATCGACGATAACCTGGCGATAGCTGATGCCACAGGAGTCGAGGATGCGACGGCTGATGCGTCCATCATCGGTGTCGGCGTACTTGTTGTCCAGGTAGACGACTTCGCCCACGCCCACCTGCGCCAGGATTTTGGCGCAGTCGTGGCACGGGAACAGCGTGACGTAGACCGTGGAACCCTCGAGGTCCTTGAGCGAGCCACGGTAGTTGAGCACAGCGTTGGCCTCGGCATGGACCACGTAGTTGTGCTTGTCCTGCAACGGGTCGTCGCTCGTGCCCCACGGGAAAAAGTCGTCGTTGAGCGCCGAGGGCGTACCGTTGTAGCCCACCGAAAGGATGCGGTGGTTGGTGCTGGCGATGCACGCGCCCACCTGCGTGTTGGGGTCCTTACTGCGGCGCTGCGCGGCGATGGCCACGCTCATAAAGAACTCGTCCCAGCTAATGACGTCCAGGCGCTTGCCTGACGAAGTTTGATGAAGATCGTCCGACATGGCAGACACCTCCGTAATCGCAATAATTTGACCCATTGTAGCAGGTGAAAGGTGGAGACGTTTGTCCCACCGGCGCCCTCACTTTTACACGCGGCGGGGCTTTTGGTTGATGCGGTAGAGCTCGGCGAGACCCCGCAGCGTCAGCGCGTCGTCTACCGTCAGGCTGTGGCCGACCAACGCCGCGAGTGCCTCGGCGTCGTCGCCGGTAATGACGATGGGCACGTCGCCCTCCCCCGCGGCCTTGGTCGCGCGCATCTCGGCAAGCACCATGTCGAGCATGCCGTCGATGCGGGCTACCTCGCCCAGAACCACGCCCGAACGCATGGCCTCGCGCGTGTTGCGGCCGATCACATGCGTGGGTGCCGAGGGCTCGACCTGCGGCAGACGCGCCGCAGCAGCCGAAAGCGAGCGGGCGCCAAGCGCCAGACCCGGCGCGATGACGCCGCCCACAAAGGTGCCGTGCGCGTCGATGACCTCGATATTGGTCGTGGTACCCAAGTCGATCACGATGCAGGGAGAGCCGTAGACGGCGCGTGCCGCCACGGCATCGGCGATGCGGTCGGGACCGATCTCTGCTGGATCGTCGTAGTGCACGGGCATACCGGTCTTGAGGCCCGGCCCCACGGTGAGCACGCGTCCCGTGCAGGCGCGGGAAAGTGCTGCCTTCCATGGGCGCTCGAGCGCCGGGACCACACAGCTCAGCACAGCCGCGGCGGGTACGAGCACCCCGGGCACACCCGCATCGGCGGCGAGCGCGCCCATGACCTGCACAAGTCGCATGCGCGCTTCGTCGGCCGTAATACGGGCCGGCGTGGTGATCTCGCACGTCGCGAGCGGGCGCTCCTGCGCCGCGGCCGAATCCTCGGCAAACAGGCCAAAGCGAATGAACGTGTTACCCACGTCGACCGTCAATATATATGCACACCCATTAAGCATCGTCGGCGCTCCTTTCGTCTGTCCAGCAGTATATCGCCTACCTAAACCAGTCATCCCAAAATGACTAGCTTGCGGCTATACTGGTGCGCGGTCGTTTGCGAGCTCACGCGGCGGCCCTTGGTAACCCGACTTCCCGCGCCGTATCCGTAGCGGCGCTCCCGGGGGAAGCGGATATACGCAAAGGAGTTCTATATGAGCAATCCCTCGAACCGCGCTTCGATGCGCGGGCAACTCACGCTGCGCGGCGTCGTCATCGGCGTCCTTGGCTGCGTGATCATCACGGCAAGCTCGGCCTACACCGCCCTCAAGATGGGCGCACTCCCCTGGCCGATCGTCTTCGCTGCCGTCATCTCGCTGTTCTTCCTTAAGCTCATGGGCAACGCCAGCCTCAACGAGGCAAACGTCACCCACACCATCATGTCCGCAGGCGCCATGGTCGCCGGCGGTCTGGCGTTTACCATCCCGGGCGCCTGGATGCTGGGCTATGCCGACCAGATCAGCTGGCTCGACATGTTTATCGTGGCACTCGCCGGCACCATCCTGGGCCTGCTAGCCACCGCGCTCATCCACCGTCACTTTATCGTGGATGCCGCGTTGGAGTTCCCCACCGGCAACGCCGCAGCTCAGACCCTGCGCGCCACCGAGGCCGGCGGCAAGACCGGCAAGCAGCTCTTTGGCTCCATGGCCATCGCAGGCATCTATAGTGTGCTTCGCGACGCTCTGGGCGTGGTGCCCAGTATGCTGTGCACGCTCAATATCCCCGGCGTGACCTTTGCCATCTACAACTCGCCCATGTTGCTGTCCATTGGCTTTTTGGTGGGTTTCGCCCCCGTCGCCTTCTGGTTTGCCGGCGCGCTGCTGGGCAACTTTGGCATCATCGTCGGCGGCACCGCTGCCGGTCTGTTCGACGTCGTAACCGCGCAGGGCATCGTCAAGTCCCTGGGCATGGGCCTTATGATGGGCTTTGGCGTCGCCGTCGTCCTCAAGGACATCCTGCCGCAGGTCGCCGGTATCGTCCGTGGCCTCGCCGCCGACAGCTCCACCGACACCGACGAGCAGTCGCTCATCTCGGGCTCCCTTAAGCTCGACGCCGGCATCATCGGCCTGGGCACCGCCGCTATCGCTGTAATCGTTGCCATCGCGCTCGACCTTGGTCCCGTCCCGGCCGTCATCGTCACGCTGTTCACCTTTGTCACCACCATCATGAGCGCGCAGAGCTGCGGCCAGACGGGCATCGACCCCATGGAGATCTTCGGCCTCATCGTCATGCTCATCGTAGCCGCCTTCGCACAGCTCGCGCAGGTCAAGCTGTTCTTTATCGCCGGCATCGTGGCTGTGGCGTGCGGCCTTGCGGGCGACGTCATGAACGACTTTAAGGCCGGCGCCGTGCTGGGCACCAACCCGCGTGCACAGTGGATCGGCCAGGCCATCGGCGGCATCGTGGGCGCCCTGATCGCCGCCGCCGTCATGGTCGCGCTCGTCACTGCCTATGGTCCGGACGCCTTTGGTCCCGACAAGAGCTTCGTTGCCGCGCAGGCAAGCTTGGTCGCCACCATGGTCTCGGGCATCCCGAGCGTGCCGTGGTTCGCAGGCGGCTTTATCGCCGGCATCGTCATGTACTGGCTCGGCATCCCGGCCATGATGATCGGCCTGGGCGTGTACCTGCCGTTCTATATGTCGCTCACGGCTTTCTTGGGCTCCTGCGTCAAGCTCGCCTACGACAAGTGGTCCGCCCACCGCGACGCCACTGCCGGTCTTTCGGATGAGGAGAAGACCGCCAAGGACGCCGCCTTCCAGGAGCAGGGTCTGGTCGTCGCCAGCGGCCTGCTGGGCGGCGAGTCTATCGTCGGCGTTATCTTGGCGTTTATCTCCGTCGGCTTGAGCCTGCTGGGGTAAGCAGAACAACAACGCGCCAACGCAGAGCGCGGGGTCGGAAACAATCCGGCCCCGCGCTTTTTGTCTATTTGATCTTTTTAATCCTCACGGCGTTTTTAGTCATGCCGATTGGCCTGGCTTCTAGGTCAACAAGCCTCGTCTGACACCTCGCTCAGCGCGGTGTAGAGTAAAGACAACAGACGCGAAAAGTGACTCGGAAGCCAGACGAGGTAAGCATGGAACTCGACAAACAACAGATCAAGCGACTGCGCGAGCGCCATCATCGGCGTCACGGCATCCGTCCTGCCCATAGCGAGGCCATGGAGAACGCCAGCCGATTCTTAAAGCAGGCGTTCAACATTCGCGAGGGGCGCGCGCCCTATCACGTAATCCGTAGGCGCTTTGTAAACGGGGCGCGCCTGACCGGCTCTCACCTGTGCATCCTCATCATCGCGATGCTGATCGCGAGTATCGGCCTCGACATCGATTCGGACATCGCCATCGTGGGCGCCATGCTCATCTGTCCGCTCATGGGCTCGGTCCTTTCCATGGCATACGGCATTGCCACGCTCGACCGCGAGATTACCGTCGAGGCCGTCGCCGGTCTTGCCCTGCAAATGGCCTTTTGCCTGGTCACATCCACGTTGTACTTTAAGCTCTCGCCCCTTGGCACCACTACGGCCGCCATCATCGACAACTCGACGCCCACCGTGTGGGACCTTGTTGTCGCGCTCGCGGGCGGCTTTGCGGGCGGGCTGGGCAACTCGCGCGACCAAGAACCCGCAACGCTCATCGCCGGCGTAGCTGTGGCGACCGCGCTCATGCCACCCCTGTGCGCGGCAGGCTACGGCATCGCCATCGCAAGCGGGTCGCTATTTCTCTCGGCGCTCTACGAGTTTGGCATCAACGTGGTCTTTATCGCGCTGGCGGCAGAGGCCGTGCTGCTTCTTTTGCGCGTGCCGCTCAAGCGCGACCTCAACGGCGACGGCATTGTGACGGCCGAGGAAGATGCCGAGGTCGACGAGCTGTCACGCAAAGTGCGCCGCCGCATCATCGTGGGTACGGTGATCTTTGCCATCCCTTGCATCGTCATGACCGCGGGCTCCATCGGTTCGGCGCAGGCCGGCGTGCAGGACGGCTACGGCGTCACCGAGACCACGCGTGAGCTTGCGGCGGTACTTCCAGGCTTTAAGGATTACACCGTCGCCGTCGAGACCTCGGCTACCGAAGGTGACGAGGAAGGCATCGTCGAGCGCGAGATTGTCGCCCATGTGACAACGGGCGAGGCGCTTGGGGCACACGACCGCCGCATCGCCCGCAAGCTCATCAATCTCAACGTGCCCGAACTCGATCGCGTGGAGTATGACGTAAAGTGATGCAGAGCGTGGGATAGATGCGCACACGGGCGCAAGCGGCGATGAAGTGCAGACGTGACACGGACGCAAGCAAAAACGGGGCGCAGGCACAACGCCCACGCCCCGCTCGCTGTCTTGTTGCCACGAATCATCTGTCCGCATCGACATCGCCAGACTCCACTGTAAACGCCGGACCGGTACTCACCAGATAAAAACGGGTCACCCTGGTATCTCTAAATAGGTAGAGCAAGCCCTGATCGCGTCGGCGCGAAATATACGCCACGTGGACCGCACCGAATTCTTCGCCGTTTTCCTTCTTTAATATCAGGATGTTGGGGTCATCCGTACGCTTAAACTGCCCGTCTGTGCAGATTCCGTCTTGGTCGACCAGCTGCCATCGACAGTTGTCCTCCTCAAGAAAAGCCAGGGTTTCCCGACTTGTTTCGTCATCCCGATAGTAACCATCAATGGCAAAGCCTTCGGAAACGCATTCCTGCATATAGGATGTTTCTCGATTTATAGCAAACTGCCCTGCAGCGCCCAGGAGCACAGCCAGGCAGACCACTGCGAGGGCTATCGAGATAGTACGGCGGTTCATGTCAACCAGCCCGATACTTGTTTAACGGAGTGCAAAACATACTTGGTACCTCCGGTATCATGACGAACGTCACCTACGGCCTGCCGGCAATCATATGTTTACAACATCAAACCATATGGCAACCACTCGCGAGAGGAGTATCGGCGAACGGTGCATTTTTGCGTTCTATTGGCCAAACGTCAACGCGCGCTACGGCTCTTGCTCGACCTATTCAGATCTTGTCGCATACTACCGTAGATCCCCAACGCTTCCGCCCCCAAGAGATCATTTTTAGTACGTAAAGAAGCCCTCGCCCGAGCTTTCGCCCAGCTTACCTTCGTCGAGCATCTTCTTGAGGACGGACGCCATAGCCTTAAAGTTGTAGGGCATCATCATCTTCTTGAGCAGCGGGCTCACCAAGCCCGGCACCTTCTGATACTGCATGACGATGTTGTAGGCCGTCTGGATACCCACCGTGTCGAATACGCGGAACGGGCCCTTGGGAGCGCCGGTGCCACGCGTCCATGCGAGGTCAATGCTCTTGGGGTCGCTCACGCCCGAGACGTACAGGTCAAGACCCGAAAGCAACCACGGTACCAGCATGGAGTTGAGCAGGTAGCCGTTCTTTTCCTTGTTGACGGGCAGGGCAAGCATGCGGATGTCGTTGGCGAAGTCGACGAGCTCGTCGAAGTAGCGCTTGTCGGTTTGGTCCTGTGCCATGACCTCGGTCATGTTGTTCTTCCAGATAGAGTTGGCAAAGTGCAGCGACAGGTACTTCTCGGGACGGCCGGTGTACTTGGCAAAGGTGCTCGGCAGCAGCGTGGATGAGTTGGTCACGATGACGGTCTTTTGCGGCAGAACCGGGGCGAGCTTCTTGTAGAAGTCGATCTTTGCCTGGGTGTCCTCGGCCATAGACTCGATGACCAGGTCGGCGTCGGCCACGGCCTTGGCAAGATCGAGCTCCAGCTTGAGTGTGGAGTAGGCACGCTCGACGGCGGCGAGCGCCGCTTCCTTGTCGAAGGGCTGGGTGCCATCGGCGATACCGGCGCACCACTCGCCCGTACCGTCCGCCATGCCCTCGATTGCCGCAATGTACTCCTTGCGCACGCGATCGATCTTGGGCTGGGTGCGGCCGATGCTGCCCTCGCTGCGCAGCCAAATCGTTACATCAAAGCCGCAGTAGGCAGCCTGAAAGGCAATCTGGCTTCCCAACACGCCGCCGCCGGCAACACAAACGGTCTTGTAGCTCATGGAACGGTCCTCTCTTACGTAATTCCATAGATGTGTATTTATTCAACCGTAAGGATGACGCGCGCTGGGGGTGGGTTCTATAAACGGGCGGTATTTCGCGGCAAACGGCTACATATGTTCATTATCTCAGGGTTCCGAGGACAGTTTTTGGTGCCACCGAGACGTCGTTTTTGGAAGTATGCGGCAAATTCCGGAACTCTTGAGCACATCCTGGTTTTTCGCCAATAAACCCGCAGGTACAGAGCTTGGACATATCAGGTGTGCTCGGCCTATTCAGATTTTGCCGCATACTTCCGAAATCTAAGTTCGCAAAGGGTGATAGTTGGGGCATTTACGCAACATATGTCCAGCAAAAACGGGTGGTAGCCGGCACGGCTGCCACCCGTTTGTCTCATATCTAGCCCATAGCGGGCAAGCTACTTCTTAATGCCGCGTCCCAGACGCTCGGCGACCGACGCAACGGCTTCCTCGCTGGCCGGCTCGCAGCTCACGCAGCCGTCGTGGGCGCGCATCTGGCCGGTGACCTCGTCCATCGCGAGCGGCGCCACCTTCTCGAGCTTAAAGCCCTTGCCGGCGCGCATGTTTTCCTTGGCCACGCTGATCATGAGCTTAATGCGGTTGAGCTGGTTGACCTCGGACGCACCGGGGTCGTAGTCCACCGCGACAATGTTGCTCTCGGGGTGCTGGCGGCGCAGCTCCTTGATCACGGCCTTACCCACCACGTGGTTGGGCAGGCACGCAAAGGGCTGCGTGCAGATGATGTTGGGCGCGCCGTGGTCGATGAGGTCGAGCATCTCGGCCGTGAGCAGCCAGCCTTCGCCCATGTTGTTGCACACCGAAAGCACCGTGCGGGCCTTGTCGGCCATGGTGCCGATGCGCTCGGGCGCCTCAAAGCGGCGAGACTTCTCGAGCATCTCCTCCACCGGCGTGCGCATCCAGTCCACGAGCTTGATGAGCGCTTGCATGCCCGCGCGCGTAGTAGCAGAGCTTCCCAGCTCGTCTTTCTGCAGCTCGGCGTTGCTCATGGAGTAGAGGAAGAAGTCGAGCAGGCCCGGCACCACGGCCTCGCAGCCCTCGCGCTCAATGACATCGACCACGTGGTTGTTAGCCGTTGGATGGAACTTGACCAAGATCTCACCGACCACGCCCACGCGCGGCTTGGTGCCCTCGCCCACGAGCGGCATGGTGTCGAACGCGCGGATGGCCTCGCGGCACAGCTTGGTGTAGTTGTGGCGGTTGAACTTGGGCGCCAACTTGCGGGCACGCGCCATGTACTCTTCATAGAGCGTGTTGGCGGCACCAGGCGTGGCCTCGTACGGGCGGCAGCGGTAGAGCATCTGCATCATCACGTCGCCAAAGAGCACCGCGTAGACTGCCTGCTTAAGCAGCGCCGGCGTCAGTTTAAAGCCGGGGTTGTCCTCGCCCAGCGCCACGGCCGAAAGCGAGATCACGGGGATCTCGGGGTGGCCGCTCTCGCGCAGGGCCTTGCGGATGAGCGCGATGTAGTTGGTGGCACGGCAGCCGCCGCCGGTCTGGCTGATGACCACGGCGGTCTTGGACAGGTCGTACCGACCGCTCTCGATGGCCTCCATAATCTGGCCCGTCACCAGAATCGACGGGTAGCAAATGTCATTGTTCACATAGCGCAGGCCAGCCTCGACGGCATCGTGGTCGGTCGAGGGCAGCAGCTCCAAGTTGTAGCCGGCACCGCGGAACACCTCTTTGACCAGGTCAAAGTGGATCGGCGCCATCTGCGGGCACAGGATGGTATAGCCCTCGTCGCGCATCTGCTCGGTAAAGGGCACCTTGGGCCATGCGGTCGAGGCGCTCTCACGCTGTGCCTCGAACGTGTACTTGCGGCTCGCGAACGCGGGGGCATCCGTGGAGGGCGCCACCGGCGCAGCGTCGCCCTGCTCAAAGACCTTGCCCGCAGCCGTGGCCTCGGCAAAGCGCTCGGCCTCCTGGTCCTTGAGTGCCGCCATGAGCGAGCGGATGCGAATGCGCGCGGCGCCCAGGTTGGACACCTCGTCGATCTTGAGCACGGTGTAGATCTTGCCACTGGCCTCCAGGATCTCCTGCACCTGATCGGTGGTCAAGGCATCGAGGCCGCAGCCGAAGGAATTGAGCTGGATCAGGTCCAGGTCGTTGCGCATCGTCACAAAACGGGCGACGGCGTACAGGCGACTGTGGTACATCCACTGGTCGACGACGCGAATCGGACGCTCGGGCTTTACCAGATGCGCGAGCGAATCCTCGGTAAAGACCGCAAAGCCAAAGCTCGAGATAAGCTCGGGCAGGGCGTGGTTGATCTCGGGGTCGTTATGGTAGGGACGACCGGCGAGCACGATGCCGTGACCGCCGTGGTCCTCGACCCACTTAAGAGCCTCCTCGCCCATGGTCTGGATGTCCTCGTGGAAACGCGCATCGGCCTCAAAGGCGGCGTTGACAGCGGCATCGACCTCGGAGCGCGTGATCTTGGGCCCACGCACGCGACCGCGACCAGCCTCGGCATCGGCCACACGGTCGACGGCGAGCACCTGATACAGGCGGCGCTTGAGCTCGGTCTTGTCGTGATAGGGCACAAACGGGTATAGGAACTCGATGTTCTGCTCGCGGATCTCGTCAATATTGAGCGCCAACGCCGTGGGGTAGCTCATGACGATGGGGCAGTTGTAACAGTTGCCGGCGGTCGGATCCTCCTTGCGCTCCCAGCGCACGCACGGCATCCAGATAAAGTCGACATCGCGGTCGATAAGGTTCATCACATGGCCGTGGCTCATCTTGGCCGGATAGCACACGCTCTCGGACGGCATGGACTCGATGCCCGCCTGGTAGGTCTTCTTGCTCGACTGGTCGGACAGCTGCACGCTAAAGCCCAGACGCGTAAAGAACGCGTGCCAGAAGGGGTAGTTCTCGTACATGTTGAGCGCGCGCGGAATGCCGACGGTGCCGCGCGGGGCCTCGTCGGGGCTCAGCACCTCGCGGTTAAACAGCAACTCGTTTTTCTTTTTGAAGAGGTTGGGGGCCTCGGTCTTCTGCTTTTTGTGGCCGGCGCCCTTCTCGCAGCGGTTGCCGGTGATAAAGCGCCTGCCGCCGCCAAAGTCGTTGACGGTAAGCTGGCAGTTGTTAGAGCAACGGCCGCAGCGGACATGCTTTTGCGTCACGGTGAGGTGCGCGATATCCTCGGCCGAAAGGATGGTCGAGGTGCCGTCGGCGCCGGCGCGATCGCGGGCGAGCAGGGCCGCACCGTAGGCGCCCATGCAGCCGGCGATGTCGGGGCGCACGGCATGAACGCCCGTGAGCTGCTCAAACGCGCGCAGCGTGGCATCGGACATAAAGGTACCGCCCTGGACGATCACCTGGCTGCCGATCTCCTTGGGATCGCGCAGCTTAATGACCTTGAACAGGGCATTCTTGATGACGGAATAGGACAGGCCGGCCGCGATGTCGCCCACCGTGGCGCCTTCCTTTTGCGCTTGCTTGACGCGCGAGTTCATAAAGACCGTGCAGCGACTGCCCAGGTCGACCGGGGCCTTGGCATGAATGGCGGCGTCGGCGAACGCGCGCACATCCATGTTCATAGAGACGGCAAAGCTCTCGATAAAGCTGCCGCAGCCCGACGAGCAGGCCTCGTTGAGCATGATGTGCTCGATGACGCCGTCCTTGACGCGCAGGCACTTCATGTCCTGGCCGCCAATGTCCAGAATGAACTCGACGCCGGGCAGGAACGCCTTGGCGCCGCGCAGGTGCGCGACAGTCTCGATCTCGCCGGAATCGGCCTTGAGAGCCTCGATGAGCAGCGCCTCGCCGTAACCCGTGGTGGTCACGTGACCGATGGTGCAGCCGGCGGGGATGTGGTTGTAGAAATCGGCCATGATGACCTTGGCCGTGCCCAGGATGTCGCCGTTGTTGTTGCCGTACCAGGTGTGCAACAGCTGGCCGTCCTCGCCCACGAGCGCGGCCTTCATGGTGGTAGAACCGGCGTCGATGCCAATGAACACGCGGCCGGTGTAGCCGTCGAGCTTGCCCTTGGGGACGACTTCTTGGTCGTGGCGACCCTTGAACTCGGCAAAGTCCTCGTCGGTGGCAAAGAGCGGATCCAGGCGCTCGACCTCGGCACCCTGTGTGTCGCCCAGGCTGTCGATAGCCTCGATGAGCTGCGGGAACGTGCTGAGCTTGTTGGACTCGTGCGCCATGGCGGCGCCGCTCGCCACAAACAGGTGGGCGTTTTGGGGCACGATACGGTGCTCCTCGTCCAGGTTGAGCGTGAGGTAGAAGCGATGGCGCAGCTCGGAGAGGTACTGCAGCGGGCCGCCCAGGAAGGCAACGTTGCCACGGATGGGGCGACCGCACGCCAGACCCGAGATGGTCTGGGTCACAACGGCCTGGAAGATGGAGGCAGCCACGTCCTCGGGGCGGGCACCTTCGTTGAGCAGCGGCTGCACGTCGGTCTTGGCAAAAACGCCGCAGCGGCTGGCGATGGGATAGATGGTGGTGGCGTTGGCCGCGAGCTTGTTGAGGCCGCTCGCGTCGGTGTGCAGCAGGGTTGCCATCTGATCGATGAACGCGCCCGTGCCGCCGGCGCAGGTGCCGTTCATGCGCTGCTCGATGCCGTTGTCGAAGTAGATGATCTTGGCGTCCTCGCCGCCCAGCTCGATGGCGACATCGGTGGCCGGGATAAGGGTCTCGACGGCGCGTTTGCTGGCGATGACCTCCTGGACAAACTCCAGGTCGAGCCACTGGGACAGCAGCAGGCCGCCCGAGCCGGTAATGGCGCAGGTCATCTGGGCCGTCGGCAGCACGGTCGCGGCACCCTCGAACAGGTCGCGGGCGCAGGCACGGACGTCGGTGTGATGGCGCTGGTACTTGGCGTAGACGATCTGGTTGTCGTCGTTGAGCACGGCGAGCTTGACGGTGGTGGAACCCACGTCGATGCCCAGGTGCAGGTTGCCGCGGGCGTTCTCGGGGTTGAAGATCGCGCCTTCGGGGGCGTGGGCAGCGGTGGCGGTTACGGGATCTGCGGCGTTGGCCGCGGTTGCGTCAGTCGTTGCGCCGGCAACGAATGCCTCCCCCGCCGCGCTCTTAGCCTCGGCGACTTTCTCAGTGACTATCTCGGCAGCAGCGGTCGCAGCCTTCTGCGCGGCATCCACCACGGCGGGCGCGGCCTCGCGTGCGGCAGCGACCACACGGCCCTTAATGCCCTCGACAAGTTTGCTCATTGTCTCTCCTCTTAGTTGTTGGACTCGACGGTTGCGGCGGTGTCGGCCGCGTCCTCGAGCTGCAAGTTCAATAGCTTCATGCCGTATTCCGGCACGTTGATATCGATGGGTTGGCCATACAGGTCACCAGGACGAACAAAAGCGAGCACCGTCATAATGCGCGCCATGGCCTCGGGCGATTCGGTGAGCCCACGCTCAAACCAGCGCTGAAGCAAACCGACCTCGGCACTCACGACGTAGGTGACGTAGTAGTCAAAGAACGTACCCAGCGCCAAGCCCAAAATGCCCGTCTGCGCACGCGGCACCACAGCCTCACGCGCGGTGTCGATAATCTTTTTAATGAAGGCTTGGTCGCCGCCCGGACCCAGCAGTGATCCGATTAGGTCGCGGTTGGCCGCAAGATAGTGCAGCAATTCAACCGAACCAGGCGCTGGCTCGAGCTCATCGATGTTGCGGTAAAGATCGGGCAGATGAGCTGCAGTAATGAGCTCCACGTGCTCGCGGATCTCGGCCAGTAGGCTCTCTTCGACCTGATTGATAAAGTCGGGAATATCGCGGTAGTGCGAATAGAACGTGCGGCGCGTAAGGCCGGCACGCTCGGTGAGCGACGCGACATTAATGCGCGAAAGGTCGCCGCTTTCGGCAAGCTCGCTGGCAAGTGCCTGGCGAAGGGCACGCTGCGAGCGAAGGGACCGGCGATCGCATTTCTCGAGCTGGGACAAGCGTCCTCCTTGTTACTCAGTCCGTGCGCTATTGCACAGTGCGAGTATTATTGCACACCGTGTGCATCAACACGTAAAGGCAATATTTTGGATGTGACGAGGGGGCAGTCCCTTTCTTTGTCACATTATTATTCGATGATGGTGCGGGAGTTTTGCTTGTGCATGGTGGCGAGCATGTGTTTGGGGACGGCGTGGACCATGCAGCTGCCGATGGTCGCGCTCGCGGCGGCTTTAGCTGCATCGCTTGCGTTTTTGGTCGCGTAGCTGTGGCGGAAACGCTTGAGCATGGCGATGTCGTTGCCGCCGTCTCCATAGACCGCGACCTCGTCCTCGGCAATACCGTAGTAGCCCGCCAGCCAGGTCACGCTCTCGCCCTTGTTGCATGCCACGTCCGTGATCTCGAACATCACCGGATCGAACGGCGCGTTGACCACACGGTCCGAGCGCTCGGCAAGATAGGCCTTAAGGTCACGCTCCAGCTCGGGCGAGGTCACGCGACAATTGATCTTGCATACATCGTGGCGCAGGATGTCACCGATCGACTGGTCGAAATACTGCTCCTCGTGATACCCGCCGCGCGCACGCATGCCGCGCATCACGATGCGCTTGATGGGACTGTCCTTTTTAAAGCCCGCCTGATGCATCTCGAACGAACCGCTCGAGTACATGCCATCGGGCGTGGAACAATCAAAGCAAATGTCCGGGAACGCCTTGAGCAGTTCCTCAGTGACCTGCGGATCGATGGTCCAAGTCTTGAGCACCTCGCCATGGCTGTCGCGCACGATGGATCCATTGGAGCAGCAGGCGTCAAGCGCCAGGCCTGTAAAGCCATGCTCGCCGATCGGCAACGTCGAGCGTCCAGTCGCGGGAACCACGTGCAGGCCAGCCTCAGTCAGCTCGCGAATGGCGCGGCGGATGGTCCCATCCGCCTCGTGCAGGGCGTTCAGCAGCGTTCCGTCTAAGTCACTCGCGAACATCTTGATCATGGACATGCCTCTCCTTCGTCTGCACGATATTTTAGACGAGAATGAGCGCGCCCATGCAAGGGCGCTCCAACGCGCCGGGACATTCGCTCCCGCAAAGCCACAATGCCCCAGTGTGTTAAACCAATCGTTACGAGCGACTTTTCAGCCGATAAAACAGCGCCATCGTCAGCGTCAGCACCGCCAACATGCCTGCGAATACAATCGCCGGTGTCCATCGATCATATGCAGCCCCGTACGTCAATTGGCCGATAGGTATTGCGCAGGAAAGGACCATGTAAACGACCGAAAGCACTTTTCCGCAGAGCTCAGTCGGCGCTGCCCGCTGAACAAACGCGATGATTTCAACCGACGCAATGGCTGCCCACACCATGACCCATGCCGAACCAACCGCAAACACGGCGAACACGCATACATCTGCGCCGAACAGTAGCGTGACAATGATCGGTGCGACTCCAAAACAGATCATCGCAACATATCGACATATGCCATTGAAAGAAAAACGATGCGGCCAAATGCCGACCAAGCCACTGCCGGCAAGACCACCCAAGCCCATAGCCACCTCAACTATCCCAACGCAGGACGATTGCATGCCGAGATGCTTTGTAACAATAATGGGAGCGCCAATCGTTAGCCCAACCAACGCAAAGTTCAAAACAGCCGCAAGCAAAATCACAGCGACCAATGATGCATTTTGCAACAGATACCGAATCGACTCCCAAAAATCGTTTCGGCATGTCGTACGAGTCGCGCCGTCTCCCATCGTTTCAGATGAGGCATTTTGCTTGAGTGCGACCCCAAACAAGAGAGCTGACATCGCAAACGCCACCGACGCGGTTGTGCAAAGAGTATCGATGCCAAAGCACCCATAGACTGCCGTCCCGACCACAGGGCCCAAGATATTGCTCACCATGGTCATCTGCGAAACCAATGCAGTGGCCCGCTCAACCTTCTCTTCACCCGCCATGCGCACCGTCTCAATTTGGAGCATTGGCTTTAGCAGCGATTGAACACCATATTGAACACAAAGTATCGCTACTAAGACGACCGCAAGAGGCAATGAGCGCTTCATGGGGACAGACAGCAGTGATGCAGTCATCAGAGCAATGCCGAGGGACACGAGGACCTCGCGGTGTCTTCCCCGATCCGCTAAGACCCCACCAGCCGGAGTTGCGAGTACGCCGGGTATGAACGCCGTCGCCACGACGGCGCCATATAACGTTGACGAGCCGCTGCAATCGAACAAGTAAAGCGGATACGCAAAGCACAGCGCCGACAGCATCGAATACGCGCACAGCTGCGCAACCAGAAGTTCCGCGAGCCTGATTGACCGCACTGTTTTTGATTTCAACGAGACGCCGACGTCTCTCAGCCCAGCCATAAGTCCGCCCCCCATACATACCACTAGTATGTATTTATCGACTTGAAAAGGGCAGCCGGAGCTGCCCTCACAAATCAATTACATACCGTTGGTATCTATATTACCACCCGGCGCGGTCCCATACGTCCCAAATCTGCGCTGTTGTCTGAAGCACTTCATTACCCAAATCGAGCCCCACCGCGGCGGCCATCTGCGCCAAACATTGAGCGCGAGCGAGCATTCGATCCTTGGGCTCGAGCGGACGAAACAGTGGCAACAACCAGAGATTCGCCAGCAACGATACGGCCTCTGCCGCTTCGCGCGGGTATTCGCACGCAATGGAGCCGTCGGCGACGCCCTCCTCGATCACCGTCAAGAGATAGCCATCGGTAGACTCGTCAAACGAACCCTGGTACTGCATCGCCAGTAGACGCGAGCTTTTTACCGGATCTGCCGCAGGATGCATGCGTGCCCATAGCTTAATTTGTGGAACGACAGACTCGGGCGCGTACAGTCGCTTGAGCTTTTGGGCTCCGGTCATATTACCGACGCCAAGCATCGAGCGGCGGTGCTCAACAATCGGAGTCATCGCCCGATCAAACGCGGCGTTGTAAATCTCTTCTTTGCTCTTGAAGTGATGATAGACAGCGCCCTTGGTCATGCCATCGAGACGGTCAACGATATCTTGAACGCTCGTCCCCTCATAACCCTGTGCACAGAATAGCTCCAGTGCCGCGTCGAGAATCTTCGCGACCGTCTCCTCGGGATATTTATTGCGACCCATAATCCGCCCATCCGCAACGCAAGTCTTGTGCCTCATTGCAGCATTTTAACGTTGCGGATGGCAGGCGGTCGATCCTACACCGCGGCGGGGCCGTGTTCGCCGGTACGGATGCGGATAACTTCCTCGACCGGCTCAACCCAGATCTTGCCGTCTCCAACGGCGCCGGTACGGGCGGCGTTGCAGATAATCTCGACAATGCCGTCAACGTGCTCATCAGAGCAGATGAGGGTGAACTGCACCTTAGGGATCGTGTTGACGAGCAACTCGTTGCCGCGCACGTATTCCTTCCAGCCATGCTGCGCGCCGCAGCCCTGCACCTGGTTGATGGTCATGCCGCGAACATCAGCAGCAAACAGCGCGTCTTTGAGAACCTCAAGCTTTTCCTGGCGCACGATAGCCGTGATCTTCTTCATAGTGAATTCCTCTCTTTAATAAAGAAATGAACCGCCCATTCATGTGGCACGGGTTTTCCAGGTGCCCGAGATTGCCCCGAAAGAGGAGCGCCGCGTACTTCGGTACGCAAGCGACGGTTTGAGGGGCAAGGTCGGGTGCCTGGGAAAGCCGTGCCGCTAATCGAGTCCGGAGAAAGAAGGATACGCGCTCTCGCCGTGTTGACTCGCATCCAAGCCCAGCGCCTCATCGGCCTCGTCCACGCGCAGGCTGCCGCGGAACAGCGCCTTGACCACCGCGGCAATCACCAAGTCGAGCACCAGCACAATAGCGACCGTCACCACAATGCCCAGGATTTGCGAGATGAGCAGCGACATGTCACCCGTGTAGAACAGGCCGCCCTTACCGGTCCACGAAAGCTCCGGCACGCAGAACAGGCCCGTGAGCACGCCGCCCAAGATGCCGCCGATACCATGGCAGCCAAACGCGTCGAGCGCATCGTCGTAGCCGAACTTGGTCTTGAGATGGCTGATGGCCAGGTAACAGACGGGAGAGACGATCAGGCCCATGACCAGCGCCGCCCACGGCTCGACAAAGCCCGCGCCCGGCGTGACCACCACAAGGCCCGCAACCAGACCGGTGCTGGCGCCCACCAGCGTGGGGCGACCGGTGTGCACGCGCTCGACGGCAAGCCACGAGACCATGCCCGCCGCGCTGGCCGTCACGGTGTTGAGGATGGCGAGTGCCGCCACGGCGTCGGCCTTAAACTCGCTGCCGCCGTTAAAGCCAAACCAGCCAAACCAAAGCAGGCCGGCGCCCAGCGCCACAAACGGCACGTTATGCGGACGATAGCTCACCATGCCAAAGCCGCGACGACGGCCGAGCATTAAGCAGAGGATCAGGCCCGTCAGACCGGACGAGATGTGTACCACGTCGCCGCCGGCAAAGTCGAGCGCTCCGATGATGTCGCCGATAAAGGAGCCATCGCCGCCCCAAACCATGTGGGCGAGCGGCGCATAGACCACAAGCAGCCAAATGCCCAGGAAGGCCGTCATAACGCCAAACTTAACGCGACCGGCCAGGCTACCCGTGACGATAGCGGCCGTGATCATGGCAAACGCCATCTGGAAGGCGATGTTGATGATCTGAGGATAGACGGCACCGTCCGCGGCATTGCCCTCGGCCGCCCGCAGCACCTGGTTGAGCACCGGCAGGCACAGCAGCTGGTCAAGGCCTCCAATAAACGGGCTGGAACCGTCGCCGCCGTAGGCCAGCGACCAGCCGGCAACAATCCACAGCACACCAACCAAGCCAATGGCGCCAAAGCACATAAGCATGGTGTTGATGACATTTTTGCGCCTGGACAGGCCGCCATAGAAAAACGCCAGACCCGGTGTCATTAAAAACACGAGCATGGTGCAGATGAGCATAAACGTTGTCGATCCCGTATCGTACATTCGCTTCCCCTTGGTTGCATGAACGTTGTCGGCGCCCATGATGCGGCCGAGGGGCAACTGGTGTAGACCAGATACGGCGTTGTTAAACGCTGCGTTGTCGAATGGAAACGGTGCCGCAATCTTGGAAACGGCGCGGCAACGGGCGCGAAACGAACGGGAAATGTGCGAACGGGAAGGGCGCGCTTGGCCCCGCTCTGGCTAGCGGCGGAACAGCTCGCGGGCTCGGTCGCGGAGGTCGGTAGCTCGGATGACGCCCTCGTAGCGATTGATGCGCAGACGCGGGAAGGCGTTAAAGAAGCGCAGGTCACGACGGCTGAGCGACACACTCGGCACCGGACGGCTCATGCGCTTGCCGGCAAGGCGACGACTGAGCGACGGACGCGGCATGCTCGGCGCGACATCGGCAACGCGGCGGGCAGCAAGCGCCAGGCCGCGAGCACCATCCGAGATAAACGTCGGCATCGAAGCCTTCTCGCGCAGGGCATCGAGCGCGGCGTCACCCAGCTCGGCCAGCCACGCGTTAACGGCACGGCTACGGATGTGCGTCTGTGCCACCGAGTCAATCGTAGAATCGGGAATACGTTCGAGCATTGAGTCCGAGGCATCGGCAAGCGACTCATTGATGCGGTCGGCAAGGTCGGCCCGGACGCGCTCCAGCTGATCAGACAGGCGGCGCCAGCTCGCCAACGAGCACGCCGCGTCGACCATCATCGCGACCGCGACGATAGAGGCGGACAGCCGCACAATCAGCACCGGCAGATGGCCAAGCAGCCCCAGCAATGTCGGCTCCACTAAACGACAAATGCACAACGCACCCAAGCCAAACGCGCATGACCAGTACAGACAGATGCGTCCGTGCAGGTTAAACGGCAGGTGCGAATAGTCCCAAAAGCGAGCACCCGTTGTTTTTTCCAACAGCGCGCCGACGCTGTACTCAATCACGCTGCATACGAGCGCCGCGGCAACAAACTGGCTCGAGGCATCCGGAATCCCGCGCAGCAAAAGCCAGCAGGCTATGCCGCCCACACCATAGATAGGGCAACACGGCCCCAGCAAAAAGCCACTGTTGGCGAATCGTCCGCGATTGAGCATGGCGCAAACCGTCGACTCCCACGCCCAGCCGCAAAACCCGTAGAAGGCAAACGAGAGCACCAGTGCCGAAAGCGGACAGGCGGCAAGCGTCGCGCCGCCAAAAGCCATGTCGATCGCGGTCCCCACCGTCTACCCTCTCCTCTTTTCGCTCGATTCGCTGCTCACGCCATCGTCCGGCTCGTCCTTGCGCCGCAGACGACCGGCGACCGTCTCGCGCAGCGCGCACCATTTGTCTGCCAAACACACAATCCATGCCTCACGACACGTCGGCGGTACCGGCACCAGCGGAAACATATGGCGCACGATAATATTCCGCTCGCGCGACGTCAGCTCAAAATCCTCCTCCGCACGTGCCAGGGCAAAAAACGGGTGGCGAAAGCCATGCAGCCGATGGCTTGGGTCGGGATCATGCCAATCGTAGAGAAAGTAATCGTGTAACAGGGCCCCGCGCAGCAGCGAGGCGCGGTCGACCGAAATGCCAGCACGGCCCAAGTGCTCGGCAAAGGACAGACTTGCCCGTGCCACCGAGGTCACATGTGCATAGACCGTCACGTCGCCATGCTGGATAAACTCGCGCGTCAGGTCCAGACGGCCCGCCTGTGCCAGTTGACGGGCAGCATGGTCTACTTCGCACGCGATTTTCTCGGCACGAGCGACATCAGGCATGCTGTCTCCTTCCAGCGACTCACGGCGACAAGCCACGGCCTGTGCACAATCGATAAAAACATCATGGAACATATCAGTATGGCATCGGACAAAACGTTTTGCCCCGCCAGTTGGCGAATTACCGCGCCGCCGTCACATATCAAACGCCAAAATGTGCGAGACTGTCTTGTGCAATTGTGCCGGCTGAGGGAGCGCCGGCGCTCGATTCGCATGGAGTAACCCACAACGATGCTGCTTACGCAAACGACAACGCCCGAGGACGTCAAGGCTCTCGACCGCGCCGAGCTTCCGCTGCTCTGCGGCGAGATCCGCCAGGCAATCCTCGAAAGCTCCGCCGCCGTCGGCGGGCACGTTGCCCCCAACCTGGGCGTCGTTGAGCTCACGGTTGCGCTTCATCGTGTGTTTAACTCCCCCATCGACAAGATTGTCTTTGACGTTTCGCACCAGACCTACGCCCACAAGGCGCTGACGGGGCGCGCGTACACTTATATCGATCCGGAGCGTTATGGTGAGGCTTCTGGCTTTGCCAATCCCGACGAGTCCGAGCACGACCTGTTCGCCATGGGCCATACCTCCACGTCGGTGAGCCTGGGCTGCGGCCTGGCGCACGCTCGTGACCTGGCGGGCGATACGTACAACGTAATCATCATCATTGGCGACGGCTCGCTTTCGGGCGGCTTGGCGTTTGAGGGCTTTAACAATGCCGCCGATCTCGACAGCAACCTGATCATCATCGTCAATGACAACGACCAGTCCATCGCCGAGAACCACGGTGGCCTGTATCGCAATCTGGCCGAGCTACGCGCCAGCAACGGCACCTGCGAGCGCAACGTTTTCCGTGCGATGGGACTCGACTACCGCTATCTGGACGCCGGTAACGATGTGTTGGCCCTGGTCGACGCGTTACAGGAGCTGCGCGATATCGATCACCCCATCGTGCTGCACGTCTCCACCGCCAAGGGCAAGGGCTTTGAGCCAGCCCAGAGCGATCCCGAGCGTTGGCATCATGTGGGTCCTTTTGACATGGCGACTGGGCGCAAGCTCTGCCCGGGTCATCCGAGCGAGCCCGCACCGCGCACCTATGCCGACATTACGGGCGAGGCGCTCAGCGCCGCCATCGAGCGCGATCCGCAGGTTGTGGGCATCACGGCAGCCACGCCCTACATCATGGGCTTTACGCCCGAGCTTCGCGCCGCGGCAGGCAAGCAGTTCGTCGATGTGGGCATTGCCGAGGAGCACGCCGTGACCTTTGCCACCGCACTCGCCCGCTCGGGCGCTAAACCGGTCTTTGGCGTGTACGGTACGTTTTTGCAGCGTGCCTATGACGAGCTCTGGCATGATTTGTGTCTCAACGATGCCCCGGCGACGATCCTGGTATTTGGCGCGTCGATCTTTGGCACCACATCCGAGACGCACCTCTCGTTCTTTGATATTTCCATGCTGGGCGGTCTTCCCAACATGCACTACTTGGCGCCGGCCTGCATGGAGGAATATCTGTCCATGCTGAGCTGGTCGCTCGACCACCGCGAGCATCCCGTGGCGATTCGTGTACCGGGCATCGGCCTGGTAAGCCGTCCCGACCTTGCGCCTGCCGAAGACACCGACTACAGCGCCGTTCGCTACAACGTGGTGCGCCAGGGTCGAGACGTAGCAGTGCTCGCGCTCGGCGATTTCTTTGAGCTGGGCGAACGCGTGGCAAACCGTCTGACCGCCGAGTACGGCATCGAGGCCACGCTCGTCAACCCGCGCTTTGCAACCGAGCTCGACCGCGAGTTCCTCGACAGCCTTGCCGCCGAGCATCGCGTTGTCGTCACCCTCGAGGACGGTATCTTGGACGGCGGCTGGGGCGAGCGCGTGGCATGTTATCTGGCATGCACGCCGTTGCGCACGCGCACCTTTGGCATCGCCAAGGGCTTCCCCGACCGCTACGACCCCAACGAACTGCTCGCGCAGAACGGCATGACGGTCGAGAACATGGCCGCCGAAGCCGTAAGGCTACTCAACGAGTAAAAAACCTCCGCAAGGGAAGCACCCCTGCGGAGGTTTTTATTTCCCCCAACTCAATTATCTCAATCTGTAACATCTAGGACCCGAATTCCCGTCTAACTGTTACAGATCGAGACAAACCGTCTTTGCCCCTGACCTTTGTCTCAATCTGTAACAGTAAGAACCCATTTCCTCGTCCACCTGTTACAGATTGAGACATTCGAATTCCCCTGAAGAGAAAATCTCAATCTGTAACAGTTACTCGGCAAAAATGGCTGCAGATGTTACAGATCGAGACAAAACAGCAAGGCATGCCGCTGCATCTGCAAGAACCACCGCAAAGGTGCCTGTCCCTTTATGGTAGGTAGAATAACCCATAAGGTAAGTATGTTTCTGAGTTATTTCGTGTTGACCCATTTGAGCGCGATAGGGTATAACTCTACTCAACCTCTAGGGATTTTATTGAGAAAGGTGTTCTACCATGAGCAAAAACCTCTCCCAGCAGGTCGTTCTCGACCGCCGCGGCTTTGTCGCCGCCACCTTCGCAACCGTTGCCGGCCTTGGTCTTGCCGGCTGCTCCGACACCAGCGCCGAGGCCGACAAGGGTTCCGCCGCCGGCTCCTCCAAGAGCTCCGAAGATACCGAGGCTTCCACCATACTCGATGCCAAGGCATTCGACAAACTCGTCGACAACGGCCCCAAGGCCGATGACGACGCCATCGCCGCCAGCACCTGGGCCACGGCCGTCAAGGACGCCGGTGTCTTTAAGATCGGTGGCGTTCAGACCTCCACACTTTTCTCCCTCCTCAACGAGAAAGACGGTCAGACCCGCGGCTTCGACGCCGGTATCGCACAGCTCCTGTCCAACTACATTCTGGGCGAGAACAAGGTCGAGATCACCCAGGTGACCTCGGACACGCGCGAGTCCGTCCTGCAGAACGGCCAGGTCGACGCTGTCTTTGCCACCTACACCATCACTGACGAGCGCAAGAAGCTCGTCTCCTTCGCCGGTCCCTACTACTACACCCAGCAGGCTATCCTGGTGCTCGCCGACAACGACGACATCAAGAGCGTCGACGACCTGGCCGACAAGAACGTCGCCGTCCAGTCCGGCTCCAACGGCCCCGCCATCCTGGAGGAGTTCGCCCCCAAGGCCAGCCAGCAGGAGTTCAAGACCGACGAGGAGGCCCGCCAGGCACTCCAGCAGGGCCGCGTTGACGCCTACGTCATCGATAACAACATGCAGCAGAGCGCCCTGGTCCGCGAGCCCGGTAAGTACAAGATCGCCGGCAAGCCCTTCGGCAGCAAGGAGCCCTATGGTATCGGCCTGCCGCTCGATTCCGACGGCGTCGCCTTTGTCAACGACTTCCTTAAGAAGATCGAGGACGACGGCACCTGGACCGAGCTGTGGCAGATCTGCATTGGCGACCGTACGGGCGACACCAATGTTCCCGAGCTGCCCGAGATCGGCGCCTAGGCAGCGAGCCTAGTAACGGCCGCTACGAAACCATACGGAAACGCACGATGCGCTTTATTGCGCTAAACTGTTTCCTCACTGAGTTGTCGGGGCTTCCGTACACACGGGAGCCCCTTTCCTTACCGGCGGGAGGTCCGCATGAGTCTCTCCGAGCTCTGGTCGCTCTATGGCCAGAACTATATCGACGCGCTGCTAGCAACCTGGGGCATGACGCTTGAGTCGTTTGCCATCGCCATGGTGCTGGCCGTCGCCGTCACCGTGATGCGCGTGTCGCCGCTCAAGCCGCTGCGCGTCTTTGGCGACCTGTATGTCCAGGTCTTCCGTAACATCCCCGGCATCGCGCTGCTCATTATCGTCGTCTACGCGCTGCCGCCGCTCAAGGTCGTCCTGCCCTACCGCACCTGCGTCATCGTCGCCACAGTGCTCTTGGGTTCTGCCTTTGGCTCCGAGAACTTTATGAGCGGCATCAACACCGTCGGTGTCGGCCAGGTGGAAGCCGCCCGCTCGCTGGGCATGAGCTTCAGCCGTATCCTCGCCAAGATCGTGATTCCGCAGGCGCTGCGCTCGAGCGTGCTGCCCATGACCAACCTCTTTATCGCCGTCATGCTCACCACCGCGCTCGGCAGTCAGGTGCCGCTTAAACCGCAGGAGCTCACCGGCGTGGTGAGCTACATCAACACGCGCTCGCTCGGCGGCGTCGCCGCGTTCTTTATCTCGGCGCTCGGCTACCTGGGCACGGCCTTTGTGGTGAGCCACATTGGCAACTATATCGATAAGAAGGTGAGGATCCTCCGATGAGCAAGCACTCCACCTCCGCGCTCACCATGCGCGATGCGCTCTACGAGGCTCCCGGCCCCAAGATGCGCGCCAAGATTCGCGTCGGCACCGCCATCTCACTTGTTGCCGTGGCCGCGCTCATCGCTCTGGTACTGCAGCGCTTTTATGTGACCGGCCAGCTTTCGGTCCATTACTGGTACTTCTTTACGCACCTCACCACCTGGAAGTTTTTGCTTGCCGGCTTTGAGGGCACCGTTAAGGTCGCGCTCACCGCCGGCGCCATCGCACTGGTGCTGGGCTTGGCCCTTATGCTCGGCCGCACGAGCGACATCAAGCCACTGCAGCTGGTCTGCCGCGTGCTCACCGATTTCTTCCGCGGCGTGCCGAGCCTGCTGTTCATCTACTTCTTCTTTTTGGTGCTGCCCCAGTACAAGATCGCGCTGCCGTCGTTTTGGATGCTTACGCTTCCCGTCGCGCTCGCTGCAGCCGGCGTGCTTGCCGAGATCTTCCGCGCCGGCGTAAACGCCGTGCCGCGCGGCCAGGTCGAGGCCGCCCAGGCGCTCGGTCTCTCCAAGGCTAAAATCACCTTTAAAATCGTGCTGCCGCAGGCTATTCGATTTATTATTCCGTCGTTGATTTCGCAGCTTGTGGTCGTCGTCAAAGACACCACCGTCGCCTACGTGGTGAGCTACCCCGACCTCATGCAAAATGCCCGCGTGCTCATTACCAACTACGACGCCCTCGTGTCGGTCTACCTAGTTATCGCGGTCATCTACATCCTCATCAACGTCGCGATCAACAAGGCCGCTGTCTACGTTTCGCACAAGACCGGCGCGACCATCATTCGCTAACGATTTACCATTTCGAGTCATAAGGAGCCGAGCACCATGGCACAGAGCACTTCTTCTACCGGTAATCAGCCGCTGATCGAGCTCAAGCACGTCGATAAGCACTATGGCGATCTGCACGTCCTCAACGACATCAATCTCTCGGTCGACCGCGGCGAAGTCGTCGTCGTGATCGGCCCCTCGGGCTCGGGCAAGTCGACCATGTGCCGAACCATCAACCGCCTGGAAACCATCGACTCGGGCGAGATCCTCATCGAGGGCGAGCCTCTGCCGCAGGAAGGCAAGGATCTTGCCCGCATGCGCGCCGAGCTGGGCATGGTGTTTCAGCAGTTCAACCTGTTCGCGCATATGACGGTGCTGCAGAACGTCATGCTGGGGCCGGTCGACGTGCTGGGCGTGTCCAAGGAGGAAGCTCGTGAGCGCGCCATGGACCTGCTGAGCCGCGTGGGCGTTGCCGAACAGGCCGACAAGGTGCCCGCTCAGCTCTCGGGCGGCCAGCAGCAGCGCGTGGCCATTGCCCGCTCGCTCGCCATGCAGCCCAAGGCCATGCTCTTCGACGAGCCCACGAGTGCCCTTGACCCCGAGATGATCAACGAGGTGCTCGAGGTCATGGTCCGTCTGGCCCAGCAGGGCATGACGATGATCGTGATTACGCACGAGATGAACTTCGCCCGCCGCGTTGCCGACCGCGTCGTGTTTATGGCCGACGGCCAGATCGTGGAAACCGGCACGCCCGACGAGTTCTTCGACCATCCCCAGACCAAGCGCGCCCAAGACTTCCTCAACTCCATCAAGGGCCACTAGCCCAATTGCCATATCCGCTCGCCATGACCATCCAAACTCGAAAGCAACACCTATGATCGGAACTCGCACTTCATCGTCATACACCCCGCACGTCAACGTCGACCCCGCCGACCGTCCGCTCATCCTGGTGGCGCCGCGCTGGGAAGAGGCGAAGCCGTTTTTAAGCGAAACGCTCTCCCCCAACGAGGAAATCGCAAGTGTCTTTGTCGATGCCATCCTTGCCGCCGGCGGCCTGCCGCTGCAGATGTCCATCACCGAGGACATTGAGGTCATCCGTCATTACGTCGATATCGCCGACGGCATCGCCATTCCCGGCGGCCCCGATGTCAACCCCAAACGTTGGGGCGATGATCGACCCTACGACCCCACCCTCTGCTGCGAGATCCGCGATAGCTTTGAGTTTAAGCTGGTCGGCGAGGTACTCCGCGCCAAAAAGCCGCTCTTTACCACCTGCCGCGGCACGCAGTTGCTCAATGTCGCCACTGGCGGCACCCTGTGCATGGACGTGCCGAGCCTGGGCGCTCGCGAGGGCCGCACGCAGTGGCGCCATACCCACGTGCTCAACGACCCCGTGCATCCCGTCGAGGTCGTGCCGGGCTCGCTGTTGGAGCGCGCGCTTGGCGGGCACAGGCTGATCCAGACCAACTCCGCACACCACTGCTGCGTCGATCGTCTGGGTAAGAGCACGCGTTTGGTCGCCAAGGCAACCGACGGCGTTCCCGAGTGCATCGAGGTCGAAGGCCAGCCATTCTGCTTGGGCGTGCAATGGCACCCTGAGTACACGTGGAAGACGCTCGAGACCGACTTTAACCTGTGGAAGTCGTTTGTCGAAGCAGCGGCCAAGGTAAAGCAGGCCCGCTAGCTCGCAAGCTACACAAGTTAAAGCCTCCTAAGCCAGGGGGGGGCGGACACCAGCCACGGTGCCCGCCCCCCTGTATTTGATACGCTCGGTATGTTTATCCCTCACAAACAATCAGAGAAATCTCGACCGCAATCGGTCGACAGTAAAGCAAATGGTAAAAACGCTTGCTACGTTTATGAGGCAGTCAATTAAAATCGAGATGCATTGACCATTCCCCAACGGGGTCACGCCGCAAATCCACATGAGCATCGAGGCTGGAAGCGGAAGCATGGAATTGGCCCCGATCTGTATGTAGACCGCTACGACGTTGACAAGCAACAGCATGCCAATCGGACCGAAGCCGGACCCAAAATAGGAAACAACGATTACGCAAGAAACCACGTATGCAAGGCAGGCAGCGGCAGCAAGAACAAGTCGATAGCAAAATACATGCAGGTTGAAATACCGCTGAGCATCCGAAACGATTGCGCAGTTAAGACAGTACAAAACGACACTCGACAGGACAAACGCGCCCAAAAGGGCAAAAGAAGATAGCACCACTCGCGCAACGATAGCGCACACACGCTTCCCTCCCCGAGCCTCCGACAACCCCCACGGTTCCTCGACAAAGCCCGAACTGACAAAGCGCGGCACAATGCAAGCCGCGATGAACGGAAAGAACAATGCATGGGCCAACGGGGCTACGTTGAACAGCAGACCGCGAAAAACCTCTGCATTGCCAAATAGAAGGACATCCTCCGCCGATAGCCGAAGCGTCGGGTCTGGGAAAAAACCCAAGAAACTGTTCTCACGGAGGCTACAGAACCACATCGGGAAAGAATTAAGCTGCAATATCACCATGTACGCATAAATTACCAGGATTAAGGCGTACGCCCATTTGCTCACATGCTTCAATTCTGACTGGAGAAGTCTTTTAATCTGACGAGCCATTGAGCACACCCCCAGCGCGAAAGCTCAAGAGAGCGTAAATCAATACCGATAGACAGCTGGCTGCCACGCCATATCCCAGAAGCGTCAGCTGCCCCATATCGCTATACCCAAGGGCACATCCGACTCCAAGGTACGGCCCCGGAAGGAAGAAGATCCATCGCAAGGATGGTATAGGTGCCTGAAGGAAGGCTCCGTAGAGCGTCAAGCTCATGACAAATCCAACTATCACCACGGCCCCGCTCAATACAGCGCTGCCCGTTATCCGATAGATGGTCACCGTCTCCAGCGCAACCGATATCACCAATACGGCGTTGACTATCATTGCAGGCAAAAATACAGTTAGTATGTTGTGCGAGTAGTTATGCCCTCCACGTATTATGGCTATTGCAAAAAGAAGAAGGCAAAGCGCGCTATACGCTGCGCCAATTATTAAAGCAGACGAAAGTACATGTGCCAGAGCCCCGTTAAAGCGGGCAAGACCTCTTGCTGAAGAAATTCGGCATCCCTCTTCATAGCCGCGCTCCTGTAAAATCGCCAGGCAAACGATGAGTGGAACGAACAGGGAGGTACCGGCAAAAGCACTGCGCACAAGGGACTCATCAGGCGCAGTAGGATCGATTACATTCCAGCAGAAGCCAATATCCTCCCCAAAAACGCTATTGCCAAAGGCGAGCAACGTTGTTCCGTTTTTCAGAAAGATGCCGAAGAGAAGGCCGAACGCCAGCATAAGCGCAAGACCAAACTTCGCCGGAAATATCCTGTGCAAACGCATCATATCTGCCTTTATGGGATGGATCGCCCGCTTCATAGCGAGACCGCCTTCATCAAGCGCCTGTAATACTCTTTTAGGGACGACGCCTCATCCCTTATGACATCCATCGATTCCTTTTTTAGCAGTTCACCGTCATGAAGAAACAGGCAGCTTGTTGCAACCGATGCCAGCTCATCCAAGTCGTGGCTAGAGATAAGCATGGTTTTGCCCTGCTCCCGATTCAATCGGCCGATAAGGGTCCATATGCTCTCAATGCCCAGCGGGTCCAACCCGTTTGCTGGCTCATCAAAAATAAGCAGATCAGTGTCACCCAACAAAGCTGTAGCTATATCCAGCCGCCGTTTCATTCCCAGAGAAAAACTGCCTACGCTCTTTTTCTCATCGATGTCCAGCCCGACTAGGCCCAAGACGCGAGGAACCTCACGTTTCTCATCGAGCCCCCATTCCGCACATCGGATCCGAAGATTCTCAGCCGCACTGAGAGATTGGTATGCTCCGCAGGAATCTGGCACATAGCCGACACGCGTCCGCATCAAGCTCAGCTCTTTTTTCGACTTGCCTCCAAAGAGCTCCACGCTCCCCGACGATGGCTCACAGAGGCCCAGCACTATTTTAATAAGCGTGCTTTTGCCCGCCCCGTTTGCACCAACAAGGGCGCAAAGCTCAGACTGATCCACCTCGAAGGAAACGTCATGCAAAACGCGCCGTTTCCCGTAGCGCTTTGACACCCTTGATAGCCTTATCGTCGATGCGTTCATTGGCCTCCCGTTCCGCTTGATAGCAAAACCGCTCATATCGTTCCTTCTTTACTTTATCGTTTTCCATAGTTGTTATTGTTTTTCGATAACTCATATTTGTCAAGATAATCTAAAAGAAAGAACCCGTGTTAGACACGGGTCCCTTCACGCTGATATTTCGTTTTAGTTGTTCGCCTTAAGCTACTCGTCGCTCAAATCGACAGCAAAGACTGATGTCGGAAGCGACGCCTCATTGCCTCCGCCGTCCCGCATCTGCCTCACAACGTTTTTTGCACGCTCAACAATAAGCTCCTCAAGCTCTTTCTCACTCACGCGCTGAATAATATCTCCCGGTTGACAATCAAGCTCATCACAGATATCGAGGAGCGTCTTTAGGCGAATAGCTTTTATCTTTCCGTTTCTAAGCTTTGAAATATTAGCCGGAGTATGCCCCGTCGCCCGAATCAGATCAGCACTGGTCTTTCCGGTCTTAAGCAGCTGCGTCTCAAGCTCGATGATGAGATAGCTCATGTTTCCTCCTACACAAGCTCGTCAGACTGCTCTTGGAGCAGCGAGGCATAACTCCAGATCGCCGAGATAAATAAACAGACAACTGCGCCGATAAACGACCCCGCATCAAAGGTAGCGCCTTGGCAAATCTCAATAACGAAGGAATGAGGCACGATGTAAAGCTCCAGTCCGCCAATGGTGAGATTGACCGATCCATAGGCACCAACAAGCGAAACCGCGGCGTTAACAGCAAAGGCAAGCGCGAGAACACGGATAAGCCGCACATGCGTCTTGGTAAAGGGCGAGACGCCTCGCGAGATGTTACGGCTGATCCCGCACAGAACGACAAGCGAAATACCCATAACAAGCGCCATGCACAGTCCGCTTGGGATAACGATGCACCCGCCATCGAGAAGCGTCACGACACCGAAAGAATCGACAGAAGCAACGTTTGTAACCGCATACCAGATCACGTAAACAACCAACGCGGCAAAAGCGACGAGCATCCCTGCAAAAACGGCTGCCATGCAAAAACCGAGCTTCCTGATATTTTCGCCCGCCTTGGCCATACGCTGAACGCTGTTGGACATACACTCACCCTCATCGACTCTATCGTTATTCGAACAGTTTATCGAACAACGATATGGATTGCATGCGGAAAGCCCCGCCAGTGCGCATAGGCCATTCACTAATCAGAAGAGGTGAGCGTGGATTTTTGGACACGTATCGAACGAGCGTGGATAATCTCCCACTTTGAGGCCGCCACCGGGCCTAAAACGGGAGATTATCCACTCTCATAGTCATCAAGGCTCACAGCCTCTTACTCGGCCGCCTCGCGCAGAGCCGACATCGTTGCCGCATATTGCTGCTGCAGCGCATGCATTCCCTCGCGAGCGCCGTCAACGGCATCGGCGCCGCGCAGCGCTTCGGTCACCACGACCGCCGGCTCGTACAGATTATCGAATCCCAAGTTCTGGCTCACGCCCTTGAGTGTGTGCGCTGCCATAAACGCACTCTCGGCGTCTCCTGCCGCCATGGCAGCCTCCAGTTTGTCCATGCTCTCGTCATCCAAAAACTTGAGGGCAAAGCGGGCAAGCATTTCCTCACCCATCAGCCGAGCGCACGCGTCATCATAATTAGCGCCGATCTTCTCATACGCCTCACGCATGGAAATCATGAATCAAAAACTCCTTTGTTCAAACTAAATCGTGGGGAACGCAACGACGTCGGCGGGGCGTGCCAAGGTTTCGGCAATGCGGTCTTGCACCTCGAGCAGGCAGTCGAGCAGCAGCGGGTTAAAGGTGCCGCACTGACCGTCCAGGATCATCTTGATCGCTTCCTCGTGCGGGATGGCATCCTTGTACACGCGCACGCTCGTCAGCGCATCGTACACGTCGGCCACCGAAACCACCTGTGCGGCGATGGGGATATCGTCGCCCTTAAGGCCATCGGGATAACCCTTGCCGTCCCAGCGCTCGTGATGCCAACGCGCAATCTGGTACGCATATTCCATAAGCGCATTGCCGGCGTGATGGCTGCCCAGCTCGAGCAGCATGTTGGCGCCAATCGTGGTATGCGTCTTCATAATCTCGAATTCCTCGGGCGTGAGGCGCCCGGGCTTGTTGAGGATCGCATCGTCAATCGACATCTTGCCGATATCGTGCAGCGCCGAAGCCAGGGCGATCGTGGAGCGTTCCTCATTGTCGAGGGAGATCGTGCCGCTACGCTGGACCAGATAGCCAAGCAGCAGCTCGGTCAGCTTTTCGATGTTCGTAACGTGCCTACCGCCCTCGCCGTTGCGAAGCTCCATGACGCCGGCCATGATGTCGATGAGCATGCGACTGTTCTTGACGCGCTCGTTGTACTGTTGGGACAGCAGGTTCGTCAGGCGGCGCTGTTTGGCGTACAGGCGGATGGTGTTGCTTACGCGGCGGCGCACGACACGGGAGTCAAACGGGCGGTTGATATAGTCTGAGGCGCCCAGCTCGTACGCGCGCAGAACCGCATCATCGGAATCTTCGCTCGAAATCATGATGACAGGCAGATTATCGATACCCGATCGGCGCGACAGATCGGCCAGCACCTCAAAGCCGCTTATGCCCGGCATCACAATGTCCAACAGCACGAGCGACAACTCATCGCCATAGCGGTCGACCATGTCGAGCGCCGCACGACCGTTATCGGCCTCGAGGATGCAATGCTCGTCCTTGAGCATCTCGCTGAGAATGGCTCGGTTCATCTCGGAGTCATCGGCGATAAGCACCAAAGGCTTTTCGCTTTGGAAGGCCTCGATGGAATCGGCATCGGTCACGACCGTACCGGCTTTTGCCTTAGCGCGGCTCAGTAACTGGGCAGCGCGGCCAACGCCCTCATCGACCGTCTCGCCATGAATGCGAACGCCACCAACACATGCCGTCAAGCTCACGTACTCATGGCCCGGAATAATCGTGGAATGAACGGCATCGGACACCTGATGCAGGCGACGGGTGAAGTCATCGGAGGGAATATTGGGCATGACAACCACAAACTTGTCGCAGCCATAGCGCACAAGCTCGTCAGTCGAACGAATTCCGCTGCGTATGGCTGTCGCCACAGCACCGAGCGCAAGGTCGCCGGCATGACGGCCACACGTATCGTTGAAGGCCCTAAAATCATCAACGTCGATCATCGCAACGCCGGCATTCATGCGGGCGCTGCGAAGCTTTTCCTCGTAATATCGGCGATTGCGCACGCTCGTCAGCACGTCGGTGTAGACAAGGTCCTCTTCCGCGGCCTCTCGCTCATCAATCGGACGCACCATCAGCAAGACGTGAGGCTCGCCCTCGACCTTCAGAGGGCGTAGACGGGCGCGGTACTCAGTGCCATCATTGAGCAGTTGCTCCGACACCTCATCGGAGTCTGCCAAAGCCTCAAGACTCGACTGACGCAGACAAGGGCAGCGATCGCCGGCGAGCAAGCAGTTAGGCTCGCTCTTAATCTGATCGGCCGACAGCAAACGCACCACGGGGTAGTTCTTCGCGACACGGGCGACCTCAGCGGCAGCCTCCTCGTCGGTTAGATTGACCTCGTGATTATTGAGCATATGGGGCCCTTTCGATAGTTTCGCATGGTAGCGGTGGGTTCCAAATGCTACAAGGGTAACACCTTGTCGATGCAGGTAAGTACGTGAATGCTGTTACATTTTTATGAGTTGGCAGGCGGCGCGATTGAAGTCGCAGACGTGAGGTTTTGAGCACATTTGTTAACACGGCCGAAACGTTTGCGGGTGAAGCCTGCTTTGGCCATTGCGGGTGTTAGAGCCCCAGGATGCCACGGACAGCCCGGGCAGCCGCTGCCGGGCGATCGCGCAGACCGTTATGCGCGCCCGGGATCGTCACGAGAGGGCAATCGAGATATTCGGCAGCCGCTCGCGTGCCAGCCTCGCGGGGCGTGCCAATCGAGAGCTCGCCCAGGAGCACGGCGGCCACCGTTTTTGACGCGCGAACGCTATCCCAATCGGGAACGCAGGTCATAGTAATCCCGTATTCATTGGCCATGAAGCAACGACCATTGCGCAGGGCATGTTTGGCTTCTGCTTCGGTCGTTCCAGGAGCCTCGGGGTCCAAGTCGCCGAGGGCTCCCAAGAAAAGCCGGAGCGCCCTTGAAACCTTTCCAGCCGCAATCATATCGAGCAAAACCGGGGCTGCGCCCATGCCGACGCCTTCGGCCGACACAGCCGGCTCATGCAGAATCGCACGGGCGACGAGATGGGGTTCGGTACGAAGAAGCTCCAGCGCCACCAACGTACCGGCGCTGTGCGCAAGCACATTTGTCGGAGCGCCAACGTGTTCGATCACGGCTTGCAGATCGGCGGCCTGAGCGGCAAGATCATAGCTGCCGTCTGCCGCATCGCTGCTGCCACCACAGCCGCGGCGGTCGTAGGCAATTACGCGGTAGTTGCGACTGAGCTCACAAGCGATGCCGTCGAAAAATGTGCCGTCGACACAAGCGCCGTGCACGCACACCAAGGCAGGAGCATCAGGCGACACATCCGGGTCGGCATATTCGCGACAGGCAATCGTGGTGCCCGCATTCTCGACCGTAAAATCCATGTTGTGCCCCCATCATCAATGCTCATCCAGTTGCACGTCAGCACGATTGGATGGACCCGCATTGCTTTACACCTTGTTAACAGATTAACTTTACCCGACCCGAGGCTTTTCATGGCACGGCATCATGAGCGACGTGAAAAAACGAAACTTGTAAAGCAAGAGCCCACACCTTGCTTTGGAGCCGATGCTATGCTTAGGCACAATTGTCTTGAGGAGCATATGCCTATGTCTACGTTTTTGAATGCCAGCCCCATCTTTGGGCCCGTTCGCAGCCGTCGCCTTGGTCTCTCGCTCGGCGTCAACATGATGCCGGCCAGCGGCAAAATCTGCACGTTCGACTGCATTTACTGCGAAAACGGCCTCAACGCCGAGCGCCCCTGCCACGAGCCGTATAACACGGCTGCCGTGGTGCTCGATGCACTCGAGGCAAAGCTGCGCGAGATGGCAGCCGAGGGCGAGCTCCCCGATGTGATCACCTTCGCAGGCAACGGCGAGCCCACCGCCGCACCGGAGTTTCCGCAGGCCATTGCCGGCGCCGTCGCGCTGCGCGACGAGCTTGCCCCAAACTCCAAGATCGCCGTGCTCTCCAACGGCACGCGCGCCGACCGCCCCGAGGTGCACGACGCGCTCATGATGGTCGACGACAACATTCTTAAGCTCGATACCGTCGACCCGGCGTTTATCCAGCTGCTCGACCAGCCCGTTGGCCCCTACGACGTCAAGCACCAGATTGAGACGTTCGCAAGCTTTAACGGTCACGTTATTATCCAGACGATGTTTTTGAGCGGTGAGTACCGGGGCAAGCCCATCGACAACACCGGCGAGGAGTACGTTGCCCCCTGGCTCGCGGCGCTTGAGCGCATTCGCCCGCAGGAGGCGACCATCTACACGGTGGCGCGCGAAACACCGATCGCCGGCCTTGCCAAAGCAGTGCCCGAGGTACTCGACGCCATTGCCGCGCGCGTGCGCGCCCTCGGTATTCCCTGCCAGGTGAGCTACTAGCGCGGCCGCCCGCCAGCAGCTAAATTAGCCCCATCCCAAATGAGCTGGTCTGCGGGTGGGCTATACTAGCTGCGGATGAAAGGAAGTTAGCCATGTATGACAAAGGACCCGTGCCCGGCCGCAACGACGCTTGCTGGTGCGGCAGCGGCAAGAAATACAAGAAATGCCATAGCGCCTTTGATGAGCGCCTCGAGCGCTTGTGGGAAGAAGGCTGGGAGGTTCTGCCTCGCACGCTCTACAAGACTCCCGCCGATATCGAGGGCATCAAGCGCTCGGCAGCCATCAACGTGGGCGTGCTCGATTATGTGGGCGAGCATATCGCCGCAGGCATGACCACCAACCAGATCGACCAGATGATCTACGACTACACCGTCGAGCACGGTGGCACGCCGGCCGACCTCAACTACGAGGGCTACCCCAAGAGCGTGTGCACCTCGATCAATGATGTGGTCTGCCACGGCATTCCCTGCGATACGGACGTGCTGCACGAGGGCGACATCATCAACGTGGACTGCTCCACGATCTTGGACGGCTACTTTAGCGACTCGAGCCGTATGTTCTGCATCGGCGAAGTCTCGGCCGAGCGCCAGCGCCTGGTCGACGTCACCCGCGCCAGCGTGGAGGCGGGTCTGGCGGCCGTCAAGCCGTGGTTGCCGCTGTCCGTGATGGCCGAGGCCGTGCAAAAGACGGTCGAAGACGCCGGCTTTAGCGTGGTGCGCGAGTACGGCGGACACGGCATCGGTAAGGAGTTCCACGAGGACCCGTTTGTGGGCTTTACCACCGAGGCGCCCGATGTGGACACCATCATGGCTCCGGGCATGGTCTTTACCATCGAGCCTATGGTCAATGCCGGAGCGCCCGACATCAAGATTAGCAAGGGCGATGGTTGGTGCGTGCGCACCAAGGACGGCAGCGATTCGGCCCAGTGCGAGGTACAGCTCGTAGTGACCGAGGACGGCTACGAGCTGCTGAGCTGGTAGCCGTGGATGCGCCGGGCTTCACGATGGATATGTTAACCATCGCGAAGCCCGGCGTTTTTATAGCGTTTTGCCTGATAAAACCCGCCAAAATAAACCTGTCCCTTTTTGG
The DNA here is from genome assembly GCF_003475665.1 of Collinsella sp. AF29-7AC. Lineage (NCBI taxonomy): Bacteria > Bacillati > Actinomycetota > Coriobacteriia > Coriobacteriales > Coriobacteriaceae > Collinsella > Collinsella sp. AF29-7AC. The sequence continues at coordinate 97,692 of NZ_QRQX01000004.1, read as the reverse complement.
CGGGTCAAGCGGAAAGGACTACTTGTGAACATCTTGGTTTTGCTGCCCGTCAACGACCACCATCGCGCAATTCTTGAGTCGAGCGCTCCGGGCGAGGACTTTATCTACACGAGCGCCGACGCTATCACGCGCGAACAAGTCGCCAACGCCGACGTGATCTTGGGCAACATCGACTCTGACATGCTCACGGCATGCGAGCATCTCCAGCTGCTGCAATTGCAGACCGCCGGCTATGACGACTACCTTGCCGCCGGCACCGTGCCAGCCGACGCCAAGCTGTCTTGCTCGGTGGGCGCCTACGGCCAGGCCGTGAGCGAGCACATGTTTGCCATGGTCCTTTCCATGATGAAGCGCCTGCCCGGCTATCACGACTTGCAGCGCGAACATCGCTGGGAGGATTTGGGGCCAGTTACCTCGCTCAAAAACGCCAACGTGCTGGTGCTGGGCGCGGGCGATATCGGCGGTCACTTTGCCACGCTCTGCCGCGGCATGGGCGCGCACGTCCGCGGCATCAAGCGCCATCCACTCGTCTACCCCATTGTGTTTGAGGACATGGACGGCATGGACGCCCTACCTGAGCGCCTGGCAGAGGCCGACATCGTCGCATCCTTTATGCCGAGCACGCCCGAGACCCGCGGTCTGGCGAACGCCGAGTTCTTTGCCGCGATGAAACCAGGTGCCTTCTTTGCCAACGGCGGCCGCGGCGACCTTGTGGTCACCGATGACTTGGTTGCCGTTCTGGAGTCGGGACATCTCGCCGGCGCCGCGGTCGACGTCACCGACCCCGAACCGCTGCCCGCGACAAGCCCCCTGTGGGATGCGCCCAACATGCTCATCACGCCGCACGTCTCCGGCTGGTTCCACCTGGCAGCCACGCTCAACAACGTCGTCGACATCGCCGCGGAGAATCTGCGTCACCTGCAGGCCGGCGAGACCCTGCGCTGCTGGATCGAACACTAAGAATTACGCCGTTTTACAAACGGCGTAATGAGCCGACGCTGCGAGCCCGTCTGGACGGCAATCTGCCTTTCAACTTCGGCGGCATGACCAGAAGGTCAATGCCGCCTTGTTTCAAGGCACCTTGCTCGCCCAGACGGGCTCTCGCTGACTTTTGTTCAACCTGTAGGGACTGGCTGGCGCGGCCCTGCCTGGGGGCATTCGCTGACTTTTATTCGACCTGCAGGGTCTTCAAATTGCTAGAGCGTTGCTAAGTAATTCTTTGCGTCTTCTACGCTCATTGCTGCGACGGGTGCGTGTGAACAGAGTTTGACATCGTTGGTGACCAGTAGATCCGCCTGAGCACGTATCGCTGCCGCAATGATTAAATCGTCTTCGTAATCGCTATGGAGCTCACGCTGTCTGCTCGCCATCCATATGTCACTCAGGTCGCAGGGTACCGATGTGGCAAGTTGCGACAACACGTCGAGGCAATCCCATGCAAGTGATGTCGACGCCACGGCAGCATCTTGAGAAAGCGAGCCGTGCTCTCGCCGATACCATGCCTTATGTTCGCTTGAAATCAAATAAAACAGGTCTTTGGACGATGTCGCCGCATACAGCAAATCAACCTGCGCCGTGCATGCATCGCGTAAAAACTCAATCGCCACCGAACGACCACGTCGTGAGGGAATGAAGTAATCGAGCCACACGTTGGTGTCAACCAAGATGCGCTTTGGAGTCTCACTCATAGAGCCAGCTCATCTCCTCGCCATAGCGATCCGCATAGGCATTCCGTTTGAGCTCTTCGTCGTCCGATGGCTGAGCCTTGACCATATCGATTCCCGACTCACAGCAAGCGGCAGCGAACAGCTTCGACCCCTGATCCATAAGCTCGAGCTTACGTTTGGCGGCCTTTTCGCGCTCGCGCTGTTCCGCCCGGGCACGACTGGGCAGCAGGATATCCTCGAGCGCACCGGGGCGATCGGCCAGCGATGCTGCAAGCTGCCAGAGCGCTCGCACCGCTTGGCTCGGCGTCATACCGGCCTTGGAGAGAGCGGCGTCCCCACTCCTTTTAAGATCGGCATCGAGACGTACGTTGATCTGAGCGGCTGTTGTGGTCATGACCCCTCCTTAATACTTCAAAATATCATAAAGCTCTATGGTAGATACGTAAAGCATGTATAGCATTTATAAGCATTAGCCGTACTCTGTACACAAAAAGCCGCCGAGGCGCACTGCACCTCGGCGGCCACGTATCGCAGATCTAGTTCGGTTTCACCCTTTGCATTCGCCCAGATAAAACCTGCCAAAATAAACCTGTCCCTTTTTGGCAGGTTTTAGAGTTCCACGCTTTCGGCGCCGTTGATGGTCAGGTCACGCTCGTAGAAGGCGGTGAGGGCGCGGATGGCGTACATTACGTCGCGCACGCCGCCGGTCTCGTAGCTCGAGTGCATGGCAAGCTGCGGCAGGCCCACGTCCACGGCATGCATGCTCGCCTGCATATTGGACAGATTGCCCAGGGTAGAACCGCCGGCCATATCGCTCTTGTTGGCAAAGGCCTGCGTGGGCACGTCGGCGTCATCGCAAATGGCCTGGAACACCGCGCGGCTAAAGGCGTCGGTGCAGTAGTGCTGGTTGGTGGCCTCCTTGATGACGATGCCGCCGTTAAGCACAACCTGGTTGCGGGCGTCGCACTTCTCGGCGTGGTTGGGGTGCACGGCATGCGCGTTGTCGCAGCTCACGAGCATCGAAGCGGCAAGTGCGCGGTGGTACGACTCGTCATCGAAGCCCAGCGACCCGTTGATGCGGCGCAGCGCGTCGGCCAAGAACGTCGACATGGCGCCCTGCTTGGTCTCGGAGCCAACCTCCTCGTTATCAAAGCAGCAAAAGACCGAAACGTCGTGCGCATTCTCGGCACCCAAAAATGCCTGCAGCGAGGTGTAGGCGCAGGCCAGGTCGTCGAGCTTGGGCGTCGAGATAAACTCGTCGGCCCAGCCCCAAATGCGTGCATCCTGACGATTGACCAGGAACAGGTCGCGACCCAAAATTTGCTCGGGCTCAACGTCCAGTTCGTCGGCGATCAGGGCGTCAAAATCTCCCTGCTTAAGGTCGCCGGCGCTGATGAGCGGGCACAGGTCGACAGCTCGGTTGGGCGCAAAGCCCTCGTTAACGCCACGATTCATATGGATGGCAAGGCTCGGGATAATGGCAACTTCGCGCTCGGTAGCGAGCAAGCGGCTCTCGATACGGTCGCCCTCGCGCACCAGCACGCGGCCCGCAAGTGCCAGCGGGCGATCGAACCAGGTGTAGTCGATCATGCCGCCGTAGGCCTCGGTGTTCAGGCGCAGCGTCTCGCCCGCGCCGTCGAGCTCGGGCACGGCCTTAACCTTAAACGTCGGCGAATCGCTGTGTGACGCCGTGAGTTGAAAATGATAGTCGCCGGCAACGCCGTCCTCGCCCCACGTAGCGGCCAGGTCTTCGCCCACCTTAAAGGCAACGACGCTCGAGGTGTTGCGCTGCGTGTAATAACGCCCGCCCGGCTCGATGTCCCACGCTGCGTTCTCGGGCAGGTAGGTAAAGCCCGCCTCGTCGAGTTCGGCCATAATGGTCGCTGCCGTATGGAACATGCTGGGGCATGCCTCGATAAAGTCGATAAGGTCGTTGGAGGCCTCGATATCGTCGGCCGTCACGTGCACGCGCTCGATCGTTTCCTGATCCGTCATGCTCTCCCCTTTCGCTGGGTTGATGGTCCCCTCCAGCATACCCCGCCACGCCAGCGCCGCACTCTTCATTCCGTGCTTAATTCCGCGCCGCTCACCAAGTTGAGCCATCATGCCCGCGCTCCTTTTGCGACAATTGCGCTAACAGGACGAGAGGAGCCGTCATGAAGCCACGTAACATTGCCATCGCCTGCGGTGTCGCGGGTGTCGCCGTCGGCCTTGCCGCTGCCACCGGTATCGTTTATCACAAGCAAATCAAGTCCGCCGCGTCGCTCAAACGCTTGACCGGCTACGCGGATGGCTATGACCTGTACGCAATCGACATCGCCTACGACTACGATCTTGATCGCATCATCGCCGCCGGCGTACGCGACGACCAGGCCTACATCGATGCCGTGGTGGCGCAGGTGCTGCCCGGTGTGCCGGCACATGTCCAGGCGCCCCAGTTTGCCTGCAGCGCTTTTGTCGCCGTAGATGCCGAAGGCCGCGTGCGTACCGGTCGCAATTACGACTTTAAGGACGACACCTCGGCGCTGCTGGTGCGCAATCACCCACGCGGCGGCTATGCCTCCATCGGGTTTGCCGCCCTTAACAACCTGGGCGATAACACTCCGCTTGACTCCGTCGCCGGACGCGCCGCCGCACTCATGGGCCCGTTTGCCCAGTTCGACGGCGTCAACGAATGTGGCGTGTCCATTGCCGTGCTCACCCTGGATTCCAAACCCTGTGACCAGGACACGCAGCGCCCCGTCATCAATACCTCGCTCGCCATCCGTCTGGTGCTCGACCGTGCCGCCACCACGCAAGAAGCTGTCGACCTGCTTTCCGCCTACGACATGCACGCCATGGCAGGACGCGATTACCACTTCTTTATAAACGACGCCGCCGGTGACGCGCGCGTAGTAGAGTGGGATCCGCGCGATCCGGACCGCGCTTTCAAAGCGACTCCTGTAACCCAGGTTACGAACTTCTACGCCTGCTATGGCGACGAAGTGCTGCCTAACCAAAAGAATGGCGAGCTAGGCCATGGTAAAGAGCGCGCCGCCGCAATCGCCGATGTCCTCGACGCCCATACCGGCGCCCAAGACGAGGCAGTCGCTTGGAAGGCCCTACGCGCTGCAGCGCAAGAGCCCAATCCGGAAGACATCACCAGCAACACGCAGTGGTCGGTCGTCTTTGACAACACCGAGCCTGCTGCCGCCATCACGCTGCGCCGCCACTGGGGCGACATCGACGCATTCGCACTGTAAGGAGCCAGGCCCGTCGACTTTACGCTCGCCTGGCGTTGTTTACATTTCTATACGCTTGAGCTAACACGTTTTACCCCCGTATCAACAGTGTGCGGGGGTAAACTTATGCGCATGTTATAACTTGCCCGGAAGGATTCATCATGCTTAGGATCGGTCTTCTTACCAGTGGCGGCGACTGTCAAGCGCTCAACGCCACCATGCGCGGCATTGTCAAAACGCTTATGACCAATAGCGAAGAGCCTATTGAGATCTATGGTTTTGAGGACGGCTACCAGGGCCTTATCTACAGCGGGTTCCGCGTCATGACGCCCGCCGATTTTAGCGGCATCCTCACCCGCGGCGGCACCATCCTGGGCACGAGCCGCACGCCGTTCAAGCGCCTGGACATTCCCGAGGCCGACGGCGTCGAGAAGGTGCCCGCAATGGTCCACACCTATCATAAGCTGCAGCTCGACTGCCTGTTTATGCTGGGCGGTAACGGCTCCACCAAGACCGCCAACCGCCTGCGCGAAGAGGGCCTCAACGTTATCGCCCTGCCCAAGACCATCGATAACGACACCTGGGGCACCGAGCTGACGTTTGGCTTTACGAGCGCCATCGACGTCGCCACCAAGTGCATCGACGACATCCACACCACTGCCTCGAGTCACGGCCGCGTGTTTGTCATCGAGATCATGGGCCACAAGGTCGGTTGGATTCCGCTGTATGCCGGCGTCGCGGGCGGCGCGGACGTCATCCTGATTCCCGAGATCCCCTACGACATGGATAACGTCATCAAGACCATCGAGCATCGCATGGAGACCGGCAGCCGCTTTACCATCGTAGCCGTCGCCGAGGGCGCCATCTCCAAGGAGGACGCGGCACTGTCCAAGAAGGAGTACAAGAAGAAGCTCGCCGAGCGCACGAGCCCGTCAATCGTGTACGACATCGCCAAGGAGATCGAGGCCAAGACCGGTCGCGAGACCCGCGTCGCCATCCCCGGTCACACGCAGCGCGGCGGCCAGCCCGACGCCCAGGACCGCATCTTTGCGACCCAGTGCGGCGTCGAGGCAGCGCTCGGCTGCCTACGCGGCGAGTTTGGCTACATGATTGCCCTGCGTGACGGCAAGATGTGCCACATGCCGCTCGAGGAGGTCGCCGGCAAGCTCAAGTTTGTCGACCCCCAGAGCGATCTGGTACGCGAGGCCAAGGCGTTGGGCATCAGCTTCGGCGACGAATAGCCTCGGCTGGAACTGCTCTCATCGGAGGCCCCAGGGCTTTCCTCCCAAATCGTCCTCGGACATGTCAGGACCCCGCTGCGCGCTTCGCGCGGCGGGGTCCTTCCGTCCTGCGGAAAGATTTGGGAGGAAAGCCCTGGGGCCTCCTGCGGTAACTAGGGAGGCCGAGGCTATTCGTCTTCTTGCTGCAAGTGCGTGGGCTGAGATTTTGGGATGTTGCAGGCTCTTAGCTGAGAGTAGCACTGACATTTGTCCTGAAATGGCTGGTCGTTAGGGATTGCTACCGGTAGTTGCGGTAGGGTTGGGGCAGATTCTAACTAGAAATGGTGGTCGCTACCGGTTGTTCTCGGCATACTCGGCTCATTCGATTCGACCATCAAACGAAAGGAACCACCATGGATCTTGCGATGGCGCAGCGGCTCGTTGATCGCCGCAAGGCTGCCGGGCTTTCTCAGGAGGCGCTTGCCGCCCAGCTGGGTGTGAGTCGTCAGGCTGTCAGTAAATGGGAGCGCAGCGAATCCTCGCCCGATACCGATAACCTTATTGCGCTCGCCGCGCTGTATGGCGTGTCGCTGGATGAGCTGCTGTATGGGGAGGCGGTGGCTAGCGCTGATGACTCACAGGCTGATGATGAGGCGCAGAACAGCAACGCCGGCACCAAAGCTTCAGATAAGGCTGAAGAGGCTGAGGCTTCTACTGAGCACGCTGATTGCAGCGATAAGCCACTTGTCGATATTTCCCTCGCGCGCGGTATCCACGTCATTGATCCCAATAAAGGCGAGGAAGTCCATGTTGGTTGGAGCGGCATCCATGTGACCAACGAGCGCAAGGGCGAAGAGGTGCATGTGGGGCCGGACGGCGTGCATATCGATACGCTTGAGGACGATGGACATAGCGTACGCACCAATGACGACGGCACCGTCACCATCGACGGCGAGACGTTTTCCAGCTGGAAGGAAGCACACGACAAGCTCGACCATCATGGCAAGCATTTCCACACCAAGGTCGGACGTGCATGGAACAAATTCCCCTTCCCCGCACTTGTCACTCTCGCCTATCTGGTGCTCGGCATTGTCTACGGCACATGGGGCATGGGGCTTTTCCTCGTCTTTTTGGTTCCCGTCTACTACGCGATTGGTGACTTCATCGATCGGCGCCACCTGTCTAAGCTGATCGAGGCCATCTACCCGGCAGCCGCCATCGCTTGGTTCCTCTACATGTGGCTCTGTTTGGGACAGCCCCATCCTGCATGGATCATCCTCATCACGATTCCCGTCATAAAGGCGCTCATGCGCTGGTGCCGCAAACAATGGAAGCACCGCAAACAGGCCTAAACCACCCATTCAGGCCCAATCTCGAAGGCTAAAGAGAGCCTCTCATCCACGCCTGTGAGCGAAAGCCAAATAGAATGAAAGGCAAATGGAAAGCCCGTTTGACGAGCGGAGGACATATGCGCGACGTAGCCGAAAGCGACTGGAAGCTGTTCAAGAAAATGCTTCCTCAATGGCAAGAACGTTATATGGAAAAGCTCATCGGCCAGTATGTTGAGATACTGAACGGCGACAGTGAAGCGTCCAGTAGATTTTGGGCACTAGAAGAGCGCCTCAATAGAGACAAGCTGTCCTCAGGCGTAATTGCAAACGACATTCGCCGCAGCACAATGCACCGCGAGATAGCCAATTTGCTTATCGACAGCGTGATCACCCTTGACGACCTTGACGGTTTTACCGAGGACATTAAGAGCTATGCGCAACACTGGATTGGCCAGTAAGAGCACTGAACGACAGACATCCCCAGCAAAACGGGGCAAACGCCGGGCCACCTAATGGTTGTCCGGCGTTTGCGCAGATAAAACCTGCCAAAATAAACCTGTCCCTTTTTGGCAGGTCACTCGGCGCTCTTGAGGGCGCCGACCATGTCGATCTTGTTGAGGGTACGATTGGTGGCTAGGTTGACGATAAACGTAAAGCCAAAGGAAAGCACCACGGCGAGCACGTAGCTTAGCGGCTCGACTTCGACGTCAAAGTACAGCGACGGCATCTGCAAAATGTACGTAAAACTCTCGGCCAGCAAGCCGCCCAGTGGCACGCCCAGCGCGGCGCCAATTGCCGTGAGGATCAACGTCTCCTTGTTGACGTAATGGTGCACCTCGCCACGGCGGAAGCCCAGCACCTTGATGGTCGCCAGCTCGCGTTCGCGCTCGGAGATATTCGTGTTGGACAGCGTAAACACCACCACAAACGACAGGCATGCCGCCATAAAAGTCACGAGCACCACGACCGAATTGATGATCGCAAAGTTCGCCTCGTAGTTCTGCCAATGTTCGGCCGTGCTCGAGATGGTGAGCCAACCGTCGCTCTTAAGCTTCTTGCTAAACGCAATCTGGTCGGCCGACGAGCCCTTAAGCAGCACAAAGACGCCGTTGAGGCGTGCGCTTCGACCGAACGCGCGCTCATAGGTGCCCTGCGTCATGTAAAGCGTGTTGCCCAGATAGTTGAGCGAGATGTCGCTGACTTTGACCTTGGCAACATTGAGCGACGAATCCTGGACGTGTGCCGTATCGCCCGGCTTGATCCCCAGCACCAGCTGAGAGCTCTTGCTCAAATACACATCCCCGTCACGCAGGGCGAGCGGTTCTTTGGACTCGTCCTCTAGGCGCACGTAGTCATCCAGGTCGTTCGTGCGGTCATCGGGCACCACGATCAGCTGCACGGTCTCGCTCTTTCCGCCGAATGTAAAGGTAACGTTGTCGGTCATAATCGGCAGCGTCGAAGTCACGGTCACGTCGGAATCCTTGGCTGCACTGCGCTCATCCAACGCCGCGCACGTCTGCGAAAAATCATCGGGATTGGCGACCGCCAGCAAATCGTAGCGTGTGATGTGCCCGTACTGCTTGGGCGACAGCGCGACCGACGTATCACGGATGCCCATACCGCAAATCACAAGCGCCGTGCAGCCCGCAATGCCAAAGATGGTCATAAAGGCGCGCTTTTTGTAGCGGAACAGGTTGCGTGCAGCGACCTTGTTCAAAAAGCCCATGCGGTGCCAGATAAAGCCAATGCGCTCGAGCAGAATGCGCGAGCCGGCGCGCGGGGCCTTGGGGCGCATGAGCGAGGCTGGGGTCTCAGCCATCTCGTGGCGGCAGGCGATAATCGTGGCGCCCACCACGCCCACGGCAAACAGCGCTACCGACACGAGTGATGACACGATGTCGTACGAAAGCAACATCTGGGGCAGCGAGTACATGTCGTCGAACACCGTAAACAAGAACAGCGGCAGACCCACAAATCCGATGATATTGCCGAGCACGCCACCGATCAGACACGCCCACAGCGAGTAGTCCACATATTTGGACAGGATACGCCCGCGCGAATAGCCGAGCGCCTTGTACAGGCCAATGAGCGTGCGCTCCTCCTCGACCATGCGCGTGGCGGTGGTGAGGCTGATGAGCACGGCGACGATAAAGAAGATGAACGGGAACACCGTGGCAATGGCCTCAATTGACGAGCTATCGCTCTCAACGCTCGAGTAGCTTGCGATATTGCCGCGGTCCTGGATGTACCAGGTGCATTCGCCCAGGTCAGAGAGCTCGGCGCGGGCATCGGCAAACTGCTGGTCGGCGGCGGCACGGCGCTGGTCCAGGTCGGCTTGCGCCTGCGCACGCTCGTCGCTGCCCTCGGCCATGCGATTGATGTTGTCCTGCTCGATCCCAAAGACCATATTCGCCTGACGCTCAGCTGCGTCCAAGCTCGCCGGTGTGTCGACCGTCAGCTCCTGGGCGCGCGCCTTCTCACGCTCCTCGCGGATCTTCTCGATATTGCCCTTGACCTCATTGATCTTTGCCGAGTAGGCATCCGAATAGGAGTTGAGGCTCTTGGCTCCCTCGACGACCACGTGGACAGCGGAGTAGGAAGAAGATGTCGCGGCATCCTCGCTCACGTAGAACTTGTAGTCCGCAGTCGAAGCAGCGCGAAAGGCGTTGACTGTCGAGTCGGAGCTCACGTCGGTAGGATCGAGAACCTCGGCCGTGATGGTGTAGTCCCCATCGGCAAACTGGTCCTTGGCGCTTTGGTTCGACGAGCTCGCATCGTTGGCGGCAAAGCTCACCGTATCGCCGATTTTCTTGCCCGAAGCCTTCAAAAAACGTGAGGTCACTGCCACTTCGCCCGAAGTCTCGGGCAGCTCGCCGCGTACTAGCACCGGTTGGTCAATATTCTCTTTGGAAAGGCTCTGCACGACCACGCGCTCGCGCGTTGTACCCACGGCGGTGTAGGCGGTCTCGGTGTAGATGCCCTCGGCCGTCTCGACGCCATCGACCTCTTGAATGGCAGCAAGATCGTCATCGGTCAGACCATAGGTCGACTGCACGTTGATGTCATAAACATTCTGCTGGTCAAAGTAAGCGTCGACCGAATCGCACAAGTCCTCGCACCCCGCTTTGAGGCCGCACATAACGCTCACACCGAGCGCCGTGATTACGACGATAGACAGGAAGCGTTTGAGGCTGCCGCGAATCGTGCGGTAGATGCCACGGCGAAAAACCATCGGCACCATATCGTTTGAGCTTTGGGCAGTGCGGTAGGTCGTAAAATCCTGCTCGCGCTCCGTGTTCTGCGCGTCGCGGCGTTGGCTGTTTTGGCGATCCTGGTCCATGGGCGCTACCACTCGATCGTCTCGATAGGCACAGGATTTTGCTGGACCGTCTCGCTCTCCACGCGGCCATTCTTAAAGCGAATCAGGCGATCGGCCATGGGCGCCAGCGCGGAGTTGTGGGTGATGATAATGACCGTAATGCTTTGCTTGCGACAGGTGTCCTGCAACAGCTGCAGAATCTGCTTGCCGGTTTTGTAGTCGAGTGCACCCGTCGGCTCGTCGCAAAGGAGCAGCTTAGGGTTCTTGGCCAGCGCGCGGGCGATGGACACGCGCTGCTGCTCGCCGCCCGAAAGCTGCGCCGGAAAGTTGGCGAGGCGCTCACCCAGGCCGACCTGGCGAAGCGTCTGTTCGGCATCGAGCGAATCAGGGCAGATCTGAGCTGCGAGCTCGACGTTTTCGAGGGCCGTCAGGTTGGGTACCAGATTGTAGAACTGGAAAACAAAGCCGACGTCGGCGCGGCGGTATTCCACGAGCTGCGCCTCGTTGGCGGAGCTCACGTCGCGTCCGTCCACCGTCACGGTGCCGGAGGTCGCCGTATCCATGCCGCCCAGAATGTTGAGGGCCGTGGTTTTACCGGCGCCCGAAGCGCCCAGGATAATAGCGAGCTCGCCGCGCTCAACCGTAAAGCTCGCGCCGTCGAGTGCGTGAATGCGCGCGTCGCCCTCGCCGTATGCCTTGATGACATCTTTGAATTCGATATAGGCCATCGATCGGTTCCCATCTGGTCGGATAACTCTTTAGTATTACCCATTTCGCACCGACCAAAAAGGGACAGGTTCATTTTGGCAGGTTTTATACTGGGAAACGGGGAGCGAAGGCGGGCGCTGGGGACGTCCAGCACAACCATTTGACCCAAACCACGCCCGCCGCTATGATGCCGCTGCGGAATGAATGTCTCCGTTGGGCGCGCCAGCCAAACTATCGCGTCGCCCTAAACCGCCTTGTTGCTGATGACTTCTGCTGTTACGTGATGTCCTTTGGGCATCACGCCGCGGCAGGAGTCTTTTTTGTTTTGGAGGAGAAGTGTCGGAAAACAGTGCATCGAGCAGAATCAAACGCCTGCTCAACACCTATAGCGGCCTCATGCTTATGGGTGCCGTCGGAATCCCTATTGGCATCATCGTCGGTGCAATTTGTGCCCTCTTTGGTCGCGTGCTCCTGGCAATCGGCGCCCTCCGCGACGAGCACATCACCCTGCTCCTTCCCTTCCTCGCCCTCATGGGCTTGGCCATCGTATTTGCCTACCGCACCTGGGGCAAAGGCACCGATCGGGGCATGAGCTTAGTATTCGACGTAGGTCACGGACGCGAGGACGCCATCTCCCCGCGTCTGGTGCCGCTCATTATGCTGAGCACGTGGGCCACGCATCTCTTTGGCGGCAGCGCGGGACGCGAAGGCGTAGCCGTGCAGATCGGCGCAACCGTCTCGCATTGGATCGGCCGACGTCTACCTTTCCGAGAACCCGGCAACACGTTTTTGCTTATCGGCATGGCCGCCGGCTTTGCCGGACTCTTCCGAACGCCCCTCGCCGCCACGGTCTTTGCGATCGAAGTACTGGTCGCAGGACGCATGGAATACCGCGCGCTGTTTCCCGCGCTTACAGCCTCGCTCGCCGCAAGCATGACCTCCGGCGCTCTGGGGCTCGAGAAGTTTGAGGTCGCCGTTACCGCCTCGTATGCGCTCGACCTCCCCGGTCTTGGACGACTGGCGTTGTTGGGTATCGCGTTTGGTATGGTAGGTGGAGCTTTTGCCTGGTGCCTTGCCCATGCCAAGACCCTTGCAGCGCGGCTGCTCCCCAGCCCTTACATACGCGTTGCCGTTATGGGCCTTGCGCTGTCGGCGATTCTGTTCGTGCTGTGGCAGGGGCGATACTGCGGCCTTGGCACCAACCTGATATCGGCGGCGCTCAACGGTGACGGCAAGGTCACCATCATGCCTTGGGACTGGGCGCTCAAATTCACACTCACCATCGCCACGCTTGCCGCAGGATATCAAGGTGGTGAGGTGACGCCGTTGTTCTCCATCGGAACCAGCCTGGGTGTCGTGCTCGCCGGAATTCTCGGCATGCCCGTCGAGCTCTGCGCCGCGCTGGGATACGCCGCCGTCTTTGGCAGCGCCACCAACACGCTGCTCGCGCCCATCTTTATTGGCTGCGAGGTCTTTGGCTTTAGCAGTCTGCCGACGTTCTTTATTGTCTGCGTCGTGGCCTACCTGTTCAACATGGATAAGTCGATCTATGCACTGCAGGAGCACAGCCGCACCCGATAAACAGGGCGTTTGCCACCAAAAAACGCGCACGACAGGCCAGGCCCGCCGCGCGCGTCATCCTATACACGATTAGTTATTGTTGTTGGTCATCGAAGCCACTGCTGCGCAAGATTGGAAATAGGCATTGTCTGCAGCCAGATGCGCCCCGGACCGGTGAGCACAGTGTTAAACACGCCTTCACCGCCAAACATGATGTTTTTGACGCCCTTGACCATCTGCGCGTCGATGCTCACCGTCTCCTCAAAGCCGGCCACGTTGCCGGTATCTACAATCATTTGCTGGCCAGCAGCAAGCTCGTACTCAACTAGGTCGCCGTCGATCTCGGCAAAGGCAATACCCGAGCCCGTGAGCTTTTGCATGATAAAACCCTCGCCGCCAAAGACGCCGGTCTTTGCCTTCTTGTTAAAGTGGATGCTCAGCTCAACACCACTTTCCGCGGCAAGGAACGAACGCTTCTGCAAAATCCAGCTCTTACCAGGGCCAATCTCGATCGGTATAATGCGGCCGGGGAAGCAAGAGCCAAACGCAATCATGCCATCGCCGTGCGCGGTCCAAATGTTTTGGAACAACGCCTCACCCGAAAAAGCCTTAGAGAACATCTTACCTATGCCACCGCCCGAGGTGGACATCTCCATGTTGGGGGTCATCCAGACCATGGCACCGCTTTCGGTGATCATGGATTCGCCGTCGCTAAGGTTGCACGTAACAACCGGGAAAGCCCCTCCGCCGATCTCGTACTGCATGACCGTCTCCTTTCCTTCGGGAGCCGAACAACGATGTCCATATTTTAGCAGTTAGAGGTGCGTTTATTTGGGTCGGTGGCGTTCATGGCGCCGATCACCGCCAGCCTCCGCTGCCGTCTGCACAGATAAAACCTGCCAAAATAAACCTGTCCCTTTTTGGCAGGTTTTAGAGGCGGACGGTGAAGGTGATCTGATGATCGTGGCCGGATACGGTGGCGGATCCGCCATGGGCTTCGGCGATGGCGCGCACGACGGACAGCCCCACGCCCGAGCCACCTGTCTTGGAGCTGCGCGACACGTCCGCACGATAGAAGCGGTCGAACAGCCGGTCCAGGTCGCCCTCGGGCAGCTCATCAACAGCATTCGATACGACAAGCTCGGCCGAGCCTTTGCCCGCACCGCGCGAAACGGCACGCAGGCTCAGCTCGATCACGCTGTCCTCGCTTGCGTAGCGTGTGGCGTTGTCCAGCAGCAGCTCAACAACCTGCGCCACTGCCGCGGCATCGGCATGGGCCCGCACACCGCTCGCGATCGACGTCGACAGCCGCTTTCCGCGCGAAACCGCCACCGATTCAAATGGCGTCGCAGCCGTGTCCACGGCCTCCGAAAGATCAATCGTCGCCATAGTAAAGCCGGCCGAACCCTCGTCCATACGCGCCAGGAACACCAGACGCTCCGTGAGCGCCGTCAGCCGCGCGACCTGCTCGTGAATGCTCTGCGTCCACTCGCTCTCGCCGCTCTCGATCTCTTGGACCTCGTTGGCGGCGTCAATCACGGCCAGCGGCGTTTTGATCTCGTGGCTTGCATCGGTAATGAAGCGCTTCTGTTTGCTATAACTCTCGACCATCGGCCGAATCACCGCACCCGAGGCGACCGTTACAATTGCCAGCACCGCCAGCCAGCCAATGCAGCTGATTGCCACACTCGCGCTCAAAAACGAATGGAAACTTGCAAGCTCGCGCGAACAGTCCACGAACACATAGGTTGTCTTGTCGCCCTGAACCGTAGCCGTATAACGGTAGTTGCCAGAAAAGCCCGAAGTCCAACCCTTGGAATATAGTCCTGCAGCGATGCGGGCGGCACGCTTGGCACCTACCGCGGCAATGCGGGCCGTGTTGACATCGGTCACCTGCCCGCCGGCAATCGACACCGTAAAGTAGCGCGTGTCGAAGGGAGACTCCGCCGTCATGCCTTCAAAATGCACATCGCGAACGGCCGCCCGGTTACCGGTAGCAACCTTGCCGGCAACCGCATCCTGACCGGGACCGGTCTTAGGCTCGTCCTCCCCATCAATGCCATCCTTGCCTGCCAGGATATAGTCCAGTCGTGCATCGGCCATCTTGCAAACATGCGAATAATTGACAATGTTGATGCCAGCGATGATGAGCGTGAGCACCACGGTCACAGCGCCCATGGCAACGAGGATGAACTTACGACGCAGGCGACGGCCCATTGCACTGGCAGCATCGGCGCGCCCCGGATTACCCGAGCCCACACCCATGCCGAGCTTCGCCGCCATGCGCTTGCACCACGTGCGCACGCTCACGCCCGTTCTCCTTCCTCGACAACCTCGAGCGAATATCCCTGGTTGCGCGACGCGCGGATGGCCAGGTCGGCACCCAGTGCCGTCAGCTTTTTGCGCAGGTACGAGATGTAGACCCACACCACATTGGCGCCTTCGGGCGCGTCTTCGCCCCAAACCTCGAGCATCAGACGTTCGGTGGGCATACGCGTGCCGGCGTTGCGCATAAAGAGCTCCATAAGCTGAAACTCACGATTGGCCAGGTGCTCCTCACCCAAGGGACCCGCAAGCGTGCACGATGCCGTGTCGAGGCGCACGTTGCCCACGCTGAGCGTCGTGGCGTCAATTGCCGTGGCGGCACGCGTCATGGCACGAATGCGAGCAAGTAGCTCCTTGGCGGCGAACGGCTTAGTCAGGTAATCGTTGGCGCCGGCGTCCAAGCCCTCGACCTTATCGGACACCTCGCTTTTGGCCGTAAGCATAATGATGGGCAGTCGCTTACCGGCGGCGCGTGTACGCTTGAGCACCTCGATGCCGTCCATCCTGGGCATCATGATGTCCAAAATTGCGGCGTCATAGTCGTTGGCAAGCAGATATTCGAGCGCCGTCAGACCGTCGAGGGCGGTGTCGACCTCGTAGTCGCTATGTTGAAGAATCGCGGTGAGGGCGCGGGAGAGGCCAGGTTCGTCCTCGGCAAGCATCAGCTTCATAGTTGTTCCTTTGGCGCACGGCTATACAGGTTTCGATACTGCCGATGATAGCGCACCGCCAGCTGCCTTAGCGCAGCCCTAGCTGCTCAACCTGCACGTTTTTAAATGCGCAGAATATGGCTTAGCCAAACTTAAGGCGCAGATGCTGAGCACTTGGACGCATGCCGACCGCGAAAGGACGGCGACTCGTTCTTTCAGGGCGTCTTGGCTATGCAAAGTGCCCGAGCGCTATTCCTCGTACGCGCCCTCAAGCCGCAGTAGCCACTCCTTACGGTCGAGGCCGCCGGCATATCCGTTGAGCGAACCATCGGCGGCAACCACGCGATGGCACGGCACAATAATCGAAACAGGGTTGCGAGCGACCGCAGCCCCCACCGCACGAGGAGACACAACGGGGTCCTCGTTTCCCGGTACACGATGTCGAGCCGCAACACGCTGGGCGATCTCGCCATACGTAGCGACCTCGCCACGCGGAATAGAAAGCAGCTCGTACCAGACTTCACGCTGAAACGCCGTGCCAATCAAATGCAACGGCGGCGTATACCGAGGCTCCTGCCCCGCAAAATAAGCATTCAGCCAAGCCCAAGAACGCTCAAGCACCGAAGAGGCCACACCATTTGCCGGACTCGCCGACGACATGCCACCGGTACCGGAAACCGCGTCGGCGCCTTCAACATGTTCGGAGTCTTCCCGGAGAAGCGTGGAACCAAAGTGCTCCTGCCCCTCAAACCAAAGCCCCGTCAGACCGCGGCCATCAGCGGCAAGCAAGATTTCGCCCAAAGGCGAAGCAAATGTCGTCGTGACCACCAGCGGCTCCTTTCAAAACTCCGCAACATAATACCGCGAATTGTGCAGACAACCCCGCAGATACGTCTGGGCGGGCTCGCAATTGCTTAAGCGAGACTGTTTTCCCTAATCAAGCGAAAAAGACGCAGGGCATCGACGCCAGAGCGGTACCCCTGTCAGCCGAGCTCTAATACTTTCCCGAGAAGTGAACGAGTAAAAACGAAGTCCCGGAGCATCCACACCTTTAGACCGCAAAACAGCAGGATTCGCGTTGCAAAACCGCAGGAAATAGCGGTCAAAATATGCCAATGCTTCGGGGGTCCAAATAAGGTCGTTCACTTCACGGGAAAAGTATTAGACCTCAATTCGCACCAAGCCCAAAGTCACCCCAGGCAGCAGGCGCGAAGCGCCGCCGCTGCCGCCACGGCCCCGCAGTAGACCCAGGCGGCAGACGCGAAGCGCCGAGGCCGCCGCCGGGACCAGGGCCCGCAACAACCACGCGCCCCCACATCAACCCAGCGGCCCCAACCAACAACGGCCCCATCGCAGACCGCTCGCAGCAGCGTCGCCGCAGGCGGGGGCCGGGCTTAGTTTTCAGAACACTCCGCAGACCAGTGTGGCGCCTTGTCCGCAGCTCCGAAGGAGCAGGACAAGGCGCCACACATGGTCGAGGACGTTCTGAAAACTAAGCCCGGCCCCCGCCGGACAGGTCAACCTACTCGCAGAGCAGCTTGGCGATCTGGACGGCGTTGGTTGCCGCGCCCTTACGGATTTGGTCGCCGCAGCACCAGAAGGTGATGCCACGCGCAGCCTCGGGGTTCGAGATGTCGCGGCGTACGCGACCGACCCAAATCAGGTCCTGGTCGGAGGTGTCCATCGGCATGGGGAAGCGATCGTGCGCATCCTCGGCGCTCATATCGTCAACCAGCTTCACGCCCGGAGCGGCAGCCAGCGCAGCACGGGCCTCCTCAACCGTAATGTCGCGCTCAAACTCGAGCGTAATGCTCTCGGAGTGCGAGCGCAGCACCGGCACGCGCACGCAGGTGCAATTCACGCGCAGCTCGGGCAGGTGCATGATCTTGCGGCCTTCGTTTTGCAACTTCATCTCTTCGGAAGTAAAGCCCTCCTCCTTGACGCCGCCAATCTGCGGAATCAGGTTGCTCGCCAGCTGGGCGGCAAAAGCGCGCGGCTCGGGAATCTCCTCGCCACGACCCAGGGCGGCCAGCTGGGCCTCAAGCTCGGCCATACCGGGAGCACCAGCGCCCGAAGCCGCCTGGTACGTCGAAACGATCATGCGCTTCACGCCGGCGAGCTGATGCAGCGGCCAGGTGGGAACCAAGCCGATGATGGTCGCGCAGTTGGGGTTGGCGATAAGGCCGTGATGCCACTTGATGTCGTCGGCGTTGATCTCGGGCACGACCAGCGGCACCTCGGGATCCAGACGGAAGGCGTGGCTGTTGTCGACCACGACGGCGCCGCGCTTGACGGCCTCGGGCAGCAGTTCCTTGGCGATATCGTCGCCGGCGGCGCCGAGCACGATGTCGCAGCCCTCAAAGGCCTCGGGGCAAGCCTCCTCAATCACAACCTGCTCGCCGCGGAACTCGACGGTCTTGCCCGCAGAGCGCGCGCTCGCTAGCAGCTTGAGCTTGCCGACCGGAAACTCCTGCTCGTTGAGGCACTCGAGCATCTGGGTGCCCACGGCTCCCGTCGCGCCCAAAATAGCAACCGTGTACTGTTTCATGCTTCCCCCTTTAAAGGCTGTGGCTTTTGCCCGCACGCCGAGCAGGCCGATTATTGTTGCCAGTGTATACAAGAACGGGGCGGATACAAAACCCGCCCCGTCGAAACGAAACCGAAACGAAACGCCCCGCCGTAGTTTTTGAGGCAAGTCCCAAAAAATCTACTGGGATAGCAGCTACTTGTGGAGCGCGGCCGGGGCGGGATCGACCGGCGCGGGAGCCTCCAGGTCCGCGACCTTCACAATGCCGTTCTCGTCGGAGAAGGCACGATAAATGGTCCGAATCGCCAGGTCGAAGTCCTTCTCCTCGACACCGATAATGATGTTGATCTCGTCACAGCTCTGCGAAATCATGCGCACGCTCACGCCGGCCTGGCCGAGCATGCCAAACAGGTGGCCCGAGATACCTGCGCGGCCGCGCAGGTTACGACCGACGGTCGCGATAAGCGCCAGGCCCTCGACAACCTCGATCTCGAGCGGCTCGACCTCCTGCTGAATGTCGCCCACGAGCGAGTACAGCGAATCGTGCACGTCCTGCTCCTGCACCACGGCGCCAAAGCGGTCGACACCGGTGGGCATGTGCTCGACGGAGACATCATAGCGCTCGAAGACCGAAAGCGCGCGGCGCATAAAGCCGACACGGGGCTTGGTGCGGTCGCGGGCAACGTTGATGGCGACAAAGCCGCGCTTGCCGGTCACGCCGGTAATGATAGGCTCCGCCTCACCCTCGTCAGCCGTCTCGCTAATGATGGTGCCGGGGTCCTGCGGCGCATTGGTGTTCTTGATGACCAGCGGAATGCCTGCCTCGCGCACGGGGAACACGGCCTCCTCGTGCAGGACGCTTGCACCCATGTACGAAAGCTCGCGCAGCTCCTCGTAGGTAACGCGCGCAATGGGCTGAGCCTCGGGAACAATACGCGGATCGGCAGAATAGAAGCCCGAAACGTCGGTCCAGTTCTCGTACAGGTCGGCACCAAGGCACTTGGCCAGAATCGAGCCGGAAATATCGCCGCCGCCACGGTCGAGCAGCTTGATCTGCCCCTCACGCGTCGCGCCGTAGAAACCGGGCATAACAAAGCCGCCCTGCTGGCCGTACTCCTGCACCAGCTCGGCGGTGCGGTTCATGCTGAGCGTACCGTCATGATGGAACGCCACGACCGTCGCGGCATCCAGGAACGGCAGGCCCAGGTACTCGGCCATCAGACGGGCGGTAAAGTACTCGCCGCGGCTCACGAGTTCCTCGGTGGAGTAGCCACCGGAACGGGCGCGCTCGGCAAAGGCCGCGAACTCCTCGCGGATGGGATAGGTGAGCTCCAGCTCGTCAGCGATATCAAAATAGCGCTGGCCAATGTCCTCGAGCAGCTCCTCGCACGACACGTGGTACTTAACGTGTGCGTTAACCAAGTAGAGCAGGTCGGTCACCTTGGTATCGCCCTTAAAGCGGCGACCGCAGGCAGAAACCACCACAAAACGGCGGGCCGGGTCGGCATCGACAATGGCCTTGATCTTCTTAAAGTGTTCGGCGTCGGCGACCGACGAGCCGCCAAACTTGGCAATCTTAATCATGGGCTTGAGGTTACCTTTCTAAAAGCCTCTGCAAACCTGTTTTGCGCGCTCTGATACCATGGTTTCACCGATTGGGACCAAGGCATCCGAGGAGCAGTGTTATATGGGAACTTATCATAGTACACGAGGAAGCACTTTATCGTGCTCAAGTAAGGTGGCAATCCGTACCGGCATCGCTCCCGACGGGGGTTTGTTTGTCTCGGACGAGCTGGGCACCCAGCAACTCGATATCAGCTCGCTTGCAGATAAATCGTACTTTGAAATCGCTCAAGATGTGTTGGGAATGTTACTGAATGATTACACGGCCGAAGAAATTTCGGCGTGTGTCGACGAGGCTTACCGCAGCACGTTTGCGAGCGAAGAGGTCACGCCGCTCGTCAAACTCGACGCCGCACCGGGCGCCGATGCCCCTCAGACCTATGTGATGGAACTCTTTGGCGGCCCCACAAGCGCCTTTAAGGACGTCGCCCTGCAGATGCTCCCCCGCCTGATGGCCCGCACCTCTGCCAAGGACGGCAGCGCCGAGCGCATCATGATCGTCACCGCCACGTCGGGCGACACGGGCAAGGCAGCACTTGCCGGCTTTGCCGACGCTCCGGGCACGGGCATCACTGTCTTTTATCCCGAGGGCAAGGTCAGCCGCGTCCAGAACCTGCAGATGTCCACGCAGGAGGGCGACAACGTCGCTGTCTGCGGCATCCGCGGCAACTTTGACGACGCCCAGAGCGCCGTCAAGCGCATCTTTGCCGATAAGGAGCTTGCCGAGCGCCTGGAGGCCGCTGGCACCGTGCTTTCGAGCGCCAACTCCATCAATGTCGGCCGTCTGGTACCGCAGGTCGTCTACTACTTTGCCGCCTATGCGCAACTGCTGCGCGCCGGCGCCATCGAGGCCGGCGACGCCGTGGAGTTCTGCGTACCGACCGGCAACTTCGGCGATATCCTGGCCGGCTACTATGCCAAGCGCATGGGCCTGCCCGTCGCCAAGCTCATCGTCGCGAGCGACAAGAACAACGTGCTGGCTGACTTCCTGACCACCGGTGTCTACGACCGCAACCGTCCGTTCTACACGACCATCTCGCCGTCGATGGACATCCTCATCAGCTCCAACCTGGAGCGCATGCTCTACTTCCTGTCCGACGGCGACTGTGAGCTCGTTGCCGGCCTTATGGAGCAGCTTGCCCAGACCGGCCGCTACGAGGTACCCGCCGAACTGCTGGCAAAGATTCAGAGCGTCTTTGGCTGCGGTTGGGCCAGCGAGGACGAGGTCCGCGCTGCCATCAAGAGCTGCTGGGACGCGAACGGCTACGTGATCGACCCGCACACCGCTTGCGGCTACCACGTCTTTGAGCAGGTCGCTTCCGCCGAGGGCGCCAAGGCCCGCGTGCTGCTTTCGACCGCCAGCCCCTACAAGTTCCCACGCGCCTGCTGCGACGCCCTGGGGCTCGACGTTCCCGAGGATGATTTTGAGGCTATGCGTGTGCTCGAGCAGGCCACCAACACGGTCGCCCCGACCCAGCTCGCCGAACTCGAATCCAAACCCGTCCGTTTCGAAGACGTCTGCGACGTCGATGAGATGGCAAGCTACGTCGAGTCTGCAGCAAAACGAATGAGCACCAACTAGATTCCTTATTAAGCGCCGGCGAAAGCCGGCGCACCTTCTTTTATCAGATAATCCCCGGGATGATGACGAACGCGCACAGCGTGCCTGGCTGTTTAGTTCGTCGCGAGTTCCGCACGCAAAGGAAAGCACTTAATGTGCTTTCCGTCTTGCGCAGGACTGCCCGAGCAGCGAACTAAACAGCCAGGCACGCCAGGAGGACTCACATGATCAAAATCACCGTCCCAGCAACGAGCGCCAACCTAGGCATCGGCTACGACACCCTCGGCATGGCCGTCAGCCTCTACTCGCACTTCACCTTCGAGCGCGCCGACAAGCTCACCATCACGGGCTGCCCCGAGGAGTTTCAAAACGAGAACAACCTAGTCTACGTGAGCTTTGTCGACGCACTGGCCGCATGGGGCGAGCCGGCCTTCCCCGTCGCCATCGACATTCAGACTGACGTTCCCGTCGCCCGCGGCCTGGGCTCCAGCTCAACCTGCGTCGTCGCCGGCATTATGGCCGCCGCCGCGCTGACAGGCCACACCGTCGACCGCGCCGAGCTCGTCCGCATTGCCACCGAGGTCGAGGGCCATCCCGATAACGTCGCCCCCGCCATCCTGGGCGGCGCCGTCTGCTCCTTTACTCCGACCGATTCGCTCCCCCAGTGCCTGCGCTACGAGGTGAGCGATCGCTTGCGTTTTATTACCGTGATTCCGCCCTACGAGGTACATACGAGCGAGGCGCGCAAGGTTGTGCCGCAGGAGATTCCACTCTCCACCGCCGTATGGCAAATGGGCCGCATCGCCGGCATGACGCGCGGCCTGGAGACCGGCGACCTGGATCTGATTGCCGCCGCCAACGACGACCGCATCCAAGAGCCGTATCGCCGTCGCCTCATCCCCGACTACAACGCCGTGCGCGACACCTGCCTTAACGGCGGCGCTAAGACCATCTGGATCAGTGGTTCGGGCTCGACCCTCATGGCCGTGACTGACGACACCATCGTGGCAAAGTTCCTACAGGTCAAACTGCGTGAACAGTTCCCCAAGTGTGACACGCACATTCTGACGTGCGACACGGAAGGCGCCCAGATCGAATACCTGTAGTCGCCGTACCTTATACCCGCCGGGGAGGCCAGGGGCTTTGCCCCCAAATCGTCCTCGGACATGGCAGGACCCCCGCTGCGCACTTCGTGCGGCGGGGGTCCTGTCGTCCTGCGGAAAGATTTGGGGGGCAAAGCCCCTGGCCTCCCCTATGTTAACTTCGCTGGCGGCGGCTACAGGGACCTACGCTCTGGAAAGTCGCCGGGCTGATAGTTGCTTTTTATTGGTAGGGGCTCTTGCTAGGCTGGAGCACTTCCTAGAGGCGGGCATCGGCTGTGTGCTTGGTTTAGGCGGCGCTGGTTTCTTTGTATTCGAAGACTGGTTCTAGGAGATCTTCGATGTTGCAGTGGAGGGCTTTTGCTATGGCTCTTACGCCTGTTACCGAAGCTTCATTGATGTTTCTCTGGCGCTGCTCGTACATTTGGATTGAGCGGAGTGATACGCCCGATTCGTATGCCAGGTCTTGTTGGGTTTTCTTGAGCCGCTTTCTTGCTAGCGCCAGTTTGGTTTGACGAGGTGTTTTCTTCGCCATGTCGCAAATAAGACGCGTCACACGTTCCTCCGAGGCTTCGTGCCAGGGATGATACAGGTTATGCAGCACATCAAACGGAGCGACATGCAGCAGGTCTTCAAAAGACTCTCCCAGGCGCCACTGCAGATACGCCAATATCCAGCCCGTCCAGTATTCCGGTGTTTTCTCAAATCGATAGGTGCGGTCCGGCATAGACCTGGCTTCATAGCCCGACCTTTCGGCGATCAGTGCGAACAGCTCAACGCCCGATTTTCCCGATACGACCCATGCGTTGCCACGCTCAAACTCGCGGGCAACCCCGCTCAGACAAAAGAGTTCAGCAACTTCAGATCCTTCTGCTCCATAGTCATTGACGGCATAGTCAAAGCAGTCACCGAGGTTGTTCATTGCATCCTCGAGGTAGTAGACGGGGTATGTCCTACTCGGCCCACAATCCGTTAACTCTTGGATCATTTAAATCAACCCTCCCTGCCATTAAATCCCTAATGTCGATACCTTCGGAATCGAACCCGTTAACCGTATCCAAGTATTTGCGTCGAGCATTCTGCTCACGCTCAAAACGCTTGGGATAAAACTCAGACCCCGAAGCCTGCTTCCAATCGCAGAATCTAATCACCGAAAAAGCGCGCTCGCTCATAAGAGCATATTGAATACCCAAATCACCCAAGCGCATGATACGTTGCAGCTGTCTGAGCGATATCATGCCGCTGACAAACTGTCTTGCAAACGAAAAATAGGAGTCGTCAGCGCGATAGCCCCGAATAACGTCATATGAAGAAATATCAATCAGGCAGTTATCAAGTAGAAATCGTAGCCCTTCGCGCGCCAATGGCGTCGAGACATTGAACTCTCTGTTATTCGCCAGAATTGCAAGCCAGTTGAGAATCGAGAACTCACCTGATTCCAAATCCAAAATCGCAAGACCATCTAAATCAAGCTCATATCGATTCGCAATGCCATCAGACTCGGTCCGACATGCCCATTCCATCGCCATTTCCTCATGTGGCGTGCAATAAAACCCACGCCCATAGTCGTTGAACTGTCTACATCTATCCAGCGATGGATGTTCGACAACAACCTCCGACCCGTGCCATAGCTCCATAGCGACCTCCAAAAAATATCACCTCAGTGATAGTTTACCAATAACTATCACTGAGGTGATATAGATAGGAGCTTTGGGGGGGTTAACCTGATTAGAGGCAAGCCTCAGCGATGCGGCGCTTGAGCTCGTCGATGCCCACACCGGTCTGGGAGCTTGTGATGATTACGTTCTCGGCCGGGACATTGAGCTGCTTTTTGATGGCTGCTGCCTGGCGGGCCTGCTGGGTGCGGCTGAGCTTGTCGGCTTTGGTGAGGCAGACGATAAAGTTGAACTCGTTGCCCTGTAGGTAGTCGATCATGTCGTGGTCGAGCTTGCTGGGGTCGTGACGAATGTCAACCAGCGATACGACCAGGTTAAAGCTGCGCTCGGAGTCAAAGAAGTCGCCAATAAGCTCGGCCCAGCGATCGCGCTCGGCCTTGGAACGACGGGCGAAACCATAGCCCGGCAGGTCGACGAAGTGCACTTCGTCAGCCTCAAAGAAGTTGATGTTGCTCGTCTTGCCCGGCGTACTCGAAACCTTGACCAGGTTCTTGCGGCCGAAGAGCTTGTTCATGATGGAGGACTTGCCCACGTTGGAGCGGCCCACAAAGCTCACCTCGGGACAGGTAGACTCGGGAATCTGCGAAACCTTGCCGTAGCTGGCGACGAACTTGGCAAGCTGATAGTTAATGGAATCGGCCATGGACACTCCTTGGTCGTAGGTTCTTACAAAATGGGGCGCACTATTGCGCAGAGGCAATGCGTCGGACGATATCGAGCGTAATGTCACTTGCATCACGCGCGTACTCGAACAGATCGAACTCGCGGTCACAAATCGCATCGTACGCCTCGTCACAATTATCGCTGATAGCGCGCAACACCAGGCAATCGACACCATTTTTGGTTGCGACATGGGCAATTGCCGCGCCCTCCATGCCGACACAATCGGCATGCGTCGCCTCGATAGCGTCATTGCGCATGGCGGCGCCCGTCACAAAGCGGTTACCCGTGGCAATCGTGCCGACCAGAAATTGTTTGGCTCCCTCGTTCGAAGCGGCTGCATTTGTCGAAGCATCAACAAACCCACGCTCAGCAAGCACGTCGACGGCAATATCGACCAGCGCGGGTGTCGAGCCAAACTCCTCGAGCCCCGGTGCGGACTCGGCGATAAGCGCGGTATCGGTATCCAGATAGCGTAGGCGTTTGCCAATGACCACGTCGTCGATATGGAGCTTGGGGTTCAAACCGCCCGCAATGCCCGAAAACACAACGGCCTGCGGAGCATACTTGCTAATGAGGTGCTGTGTTGCAGCAGCGGCGTTCACCGTGCCCATGCCCGCCGTTGTGGCGACAACTGTCAGACCGTCGAGCTCACCGCTCACAACGGTCAAGCCTGCCTCCCGCGCCTCGCAAACGTCGCTCAGCTCTTCCTTAATCTGCATGATCTCTTTTTCGAGCGCACCGATAATCGCGATGGTAGCCATACCATTCCCCAAACCTATACGAAATTCTCAACCACGGTATGGTATCAGCATTTTGTTTGACCTCGCCAAACGAACACGCTAAGCCAGTGCAGCTCGCGTATCAAACAGAGCCTTTGCAATCGCGGCCGTAACCTCGCTCGAGCGGTCGCTCCACGGCATCGATGTCATGACGCTCATGACATAGGTACGGCCATCGATGTCGATAAGGCCCGCATCGCATGTCGAATAGTAACCATCCTCGCTAATCCAGCCTGCCTTGTTGCACATCTTAAAGGGTAGTCAATTTGGGACGGGCTTGTTAGCCAATGGCCGACCTGAGCTCCGCACGGCGCTTTTTCATGCCGGCCATGACGGCGTTGCGCAGCTCGGGCATGCGCGCGGTATCCATCTGGGGCACGCCCTCGAGCTTATAGGGAATCCCCAGTTGCTCGTACTTGACGACACCCATCGTGTGATACGGCAGCATTTCCAGGCCCACCACGTTGTGCCATGGAGCGATCAGGCGACCGAGCTTCTCGCATTCCTCCGCCGTGTCGGTAATGCCCGGCACCACCACGTGGCGAATAACAACCTTAATCTTGCGACGGGCAAGCTCATCGCCAAACGCCAGGATGCGCGCAGGATCGCAACCGGTCAGCTTTTTATGCTCAACCGGATCGGCATGCTTGATGTCGAGCAGCACCATATCGGTCTCGTTGAGAACAGCATCGAACTTCTCCGGATGCTTGGGATCAAATGCATAGCCACAGCTGTCTAGGCAGGTGTGTACGCGGCCATCGGGGTTGTTGTGCATCACGCGGAACAGGTCGGCCAAAAACTCGGACTGCAGGAGCGGTTCGCCGCCCGAAACGGTAATGCCGCCGCTACGGTAGAACTCATGGTTGCTCTGGAACTCGTCCATGAGATGCTCGACGGTCACCATCGTGCCGCCGTTAACAGACCAGGTATCGGGATTGTGGCAATACGCGCAGCGCATGGGACAGCCCTGAACAAACACCACAAAGCGGATGCCGGGTCCGTCGACCGTTCCCATCGTCTCGATCGAATGCACGCGACCCAGGGCATACGCAGAGTCCTCGGGATGAGCATCCACACCCTCAAGCGTCATCTCAGCCATTCCCGCAACCTTGCCTCTCTTTGGTTTTTGTCAATTAAAATGCCAGAGCCATTCTAGCCCATACGCCTGATGGCGAAACGGTTTAGCGGTCAATTAGGTCGTCCTATTTGACTCCACGCAAAAGCGGCGGGAAGGTTGTCACAACCCGCCCGCCGCCGAAGCAATAGAAATCGATAGACGCCAGGCCCTACGCCTTAAGCGTAAGCACCGCGCCGAAGGCGGTCGGGCCGCAATGGCTCGAGATGACGCCGCCAACCTGCGTCCAGGTAACGTCCTCAAAGCCCAGGTCGTGCGCATAGACTTCCATGTCGTCGCGCAGCTCCTGGGAAAGGCCCACCGAATACGCCAAGCCAATGTGCGAGTAATCAATATCGCCCTTGGCAACCATGTGGTCAATAAAGGCACGGGCGCATTTGAGCATGGAGCCGCGGAACTTCTTGGTCGCCACGAACTTGCCACCCGTCACCTCAATGCAGGGCTTAATCTTGAGCAGATGAGCGCCTAGGAACGCGGCGTTAGACAAGCGACCGCCCGCCTTAAGGAAGGCAAGGTCGGTAGGAACAAAGCCCAGCAGCACGCGGTCCATGACGGAGTTCGTAAAAGCAAAAATCTCATCGACGGTGGCATCGGGGTGAGCCTCGATGTATTTGGCGGTCTCGACGGCAACGAGCGACTGGCCAACCGAAACAAAACGCGTGTCCATAGAGAAGACGTAGTCGCGGCCCTTAGCTGCAATCTTGGAGGACTGATGCGAGCAGGTCGTGGCCTCGGAATATGCGAGATGCAAAATGGTCGCGTCGGGCTGCTCGGCATGGATGCGGTCGTACACATGCGCAAAATCCGCCGGCGAGCAACCGCTGGTCTTGGGCATCACGCCAAACTCGTTGCAGCGCGAATAAATCTCAAGCGGATCGATCGAGCCGTCCTCGACGGTCTCGTCACCAATCGTGACATGCATGGGCACACGCACGATGCCATAGCGTTCGCAGAGCTCCGGTGTCACATCCGAACCAGACTCAACCACGATTACGTACTTGCCCATTATCATCACGACCCATCTCGACGTTGGTTATTTATTACGCGCGCACGCCCGTCGCCCAATTGAACAACGACTCCCAAGCACCAGAGAGACGCCGCCCTTCGCCACAACAAAGGACAGCGTCTCCCTGAAATACTCCGTGCTTGCATGAGATTCTACACGGTTTGGTAATGAGTGTTACTTACTCCGCAAACGGTAGCTATATGCGATAAACGGTAGCCACCAAGAAAGCCTGTGTATCCAAAACGCCATGGTCACTCACAATGCGGCTAGCGAGCCAGACGGTAAAACTCCATCGAGGCGTCG
The DNA here is from genome assembly GCF_003475665.1 of Collinsella sp. AF29-7AC. NCBI lineage: Bacteria > Bacillati > Actinomycetota > Coriobacteriia > Coriobacteriales > Coriobacteriaceae > Collinsella > Collinsella sp. AF29-7AC. The sequence continues at coordinate 69,318 of NZ_QRQX01000004.1, read as the reverse complement.
CCCTCGGCGCGCAACTGCATCGCCGGCGCCGCAGACGAATAGGTGCGGCTCGTAAGCGCAACCTCGCCGTCGTTGACAAATACCTCGAGCATCGTGGCATCCGAAAGGACTCGCAGGCAGTAAAGCTCGTCGAGCTCAACCGACCTCTTGTCGCGTCCATAGCCCTCATCGCCCATATCAAGTGTGAGCATTCCGTTGGCAAAGCACACGACAACGCCCTCACGAACTTCCAGCTCAATGGACTTCGTCCCCCGGCACGACACGACGGCATCAAACAGTCGACCAGGAGAGCCGACGGTCTCTCCGGCGGTCACCGAAACACGCTCCTTGCGCAGTTGCTCAACCTCGCGCGCGGGCCACTGACAGAGCTTACCGTCGCGCATATTCAGCACCCTCGGCACGGTAAGCGCGCACTGCCATCCGCGTTCCACCGTCGGGTTTTGAGCCGTTGCATCGGGGCAGCCGGCCCAACCGATCATAATCCGTCGACCGTCGGCATCTGCAAATGATTGAGGGGCATAGAAGTCAAGACCCGCATCGACCATCGGGGGCATACCCTGCCCGGCGATTTTAAAGCTAGGCGCCTCCCAATCGGCCTCAATACGAAACCACACGCACTGATGCGGGTTTTGGTAACGCCAACCATCGGCGGGCACGCCCTGCGGACAGCAAACGAGAATAAGCTCGCCATCAAGCTCAAACAGATCGGGGCACTCCCACATAAAACCGAACTTCTCGCCGAGCTCAATACGCGTCGCATATTTCCAGCACTCAAGATCGTGCGAGGTATAGACGAGCACGCAACCGCGGTCGTCTTTCGTACGAGCACCAAGAACCATATAGTAGATACCGTCGTGCTCCAGGATCTTGGGGTCGCGCACGTGCGTACTAATATCGTCGGGGTAATCGACCGGACCAACAGCTATGTGCTTCTCCCCCAATTTATCGGGGTTCTCGGTAACCATGTGAATCTGATTTTGGTCGCGCCCTGTCAGCACATAGTCATAATCATCGCGGTCAAAATGCTTGACGTTACCGGTATAGAAGTAGTGAATCTTGCCGTCGTGCATAAATGCAGACCCCGAATACGCACCGCTCGAGTCTAGATCTGAATCGGGGAATAGCGCGGGACCGCGGTTCTCGTACGTCACAAAGTCCTTCGTCGTCAGATGATTCCACAGCACCGGTCCGCCGTGCGCGGCATCAAACGGATCGTATTGGTGATAGATGTGGTATGTATCACCAACCTGCACCAAACCGTTGGGATCATTGAGCCAGCCAAGCTCGGGCTCCGCATGGAACAGAAGTCTATCGGAGTCAGCCGCGATGCGAGCCGCAGTCTCATCCTGCCCGGCACGCCACAGCTCGTAGTCCGAGCGCGTCACCTTATGTTTTTGATCGAACATTCAATCGTCCTTCTTGTAGAGGAGAAGGACGCCCGGCCCATGCGAGCCAAACGCCCTTCTCCAACAGGTCGACCCGTACATTACCTTGACGGATCTGGATTAGAAGCTGACATCAAAGCCGGCGCCTGCACCCTCTTCATCGGTGGTCGGAACGCCCTTTGCCTTGTTGTAGGCAAAGATCAGGATGATCGGGACGAAGAAAGCGATCAGATTGCCAGCCACATACCACACGAGGGTCTCGGGCGTGACGATGAGCAGGCCAAGTACGCCGGTCAGACCCTGGCCGATAGCGCGCACCTCAAAGAGCTTCACGAAGGCACCGCCGCAGCCGGCACCGATGCAAGCGCAGATGAACGGAATGATCGAGTAGCGCATGTTTGCAGCAAAGATAGCGGGCTCGGAGATTCCGACCAGCGTCGGGATAAAGGACGACATGCAGATGTTGCGCTCTTTGGAATGCTTCTTGTGAATGAGATACATGCCGATGGCGCCGCCGCCCTGGGCGATGATGGAAACGGACCAGATGGCCTGGATGTAGTTGAAGCCGGTCGTGGCAACGAGATTAGCCTCGATACCCTGAATGAACTGGTGCGTACCGGTAACGACGAGCGGCTGCAGGAACGCGGCAAAGACGAAGGCACCAAAGACGCCCATCCTGTTGTACAGGACATCGATTACGCCGGCAAGGACGTCGCCAATCAGGTTGCCGAGCGGGCCGAACACGGTGAACAGGGCGACGTTGGCAAGAATCAGGGTAACGGTCGGGACAAAGACGAACGAGACGACCTCGGGGATGTACTTCTGGGCAATCTTCTCGACCTTGGCCATGAACCAGGCGGTCAGGATTGCGGGGAACACGCCGCCCTGGAAAGCAACCATGGGAATGGAGAGCGGACCAAAGTTCCAATACTCAGCACCCGTCGGGTCCATAACGAACGCGTTGCGGTTCATAAGGCTCGGATGAACCATGACGATGCCGACGAGGATACCTAGGATCGGGTTGCCGCCAAAACGCTTGACCGCGCTGTACATCACCAGGACAGGCAGGTAATCGAAGGTGGTAGCGATAATGGCAAAGAAGCTTGCGAGGTTCTTGAGGAACTCGCTGTGGTCGGCAAGGCTGCCCTCCATGCCAAAGAGGCCGTTGGCAACGATCAGCGACTTAAGGCCGATGATGATAGCAGCGCCGACGAAAGCGGGAATGATGGGGATAAAGATGTCCGAGAATACCTTGAGGACCGAGAAGAACTTGCCCTTCTTGTCCGCCTCGGCGCCCTTGACCTCGGAAGCACTGATCTCCTTAACGCCCGTCAGAGCCATAAACTCATCATAGACCTTGTTTACGGTACCGGTACCGAAGATGATCATGAGCTGGCCGCTGTTGTACAGCACGCCCTTGACGCCATCGATGTTCTCGAGCTCGGCCTTGTTGTACTTGCTCGTATCCTTGAGCACCAGACGCAGACGCGTAACGCAATGCGTGGCACCCTCGATGTTATCCAGACCGCCGACGTTATCGACGACTTGCTGAGACACTACTTTGTAGTCCATGTTCCTCTCCATTCCCTTACGAAATCATAAGACGTTTTGTGGCCATTACAGAGATGCGATCGTTGCATTTGCGCACTTGACCGTACCGTCGGTGACCGTCAGCGCCACACCCTGGCCCTGCTTATTGCAGAAGCGAGCGTTAAGCGCAACATCATCGACAAAGATGGTCGCGATATCGTCGTCAACGACCAGGCGCACATGATGAGTGCCCTCGCCCTTAAAGAACAACGGACGCTCGAGGCCCATGTTGTTGACCTGGAACCACGGATACTGGGGGGCCGCCGTAAACTCGAGCTTGCCCTCACGCAGGTTGGCGCGGAACTCATAGGCAAGACCAGACTCGGCGTCCTCGGCGAGCTTCACCGAGAAGCCGGCAGCGTCACCGGCGAGCTCGATGTCGGCGTCGAGCATATAGGTGGAACCGGCATCCGCAGCGAGCACCTGCTCGACCTTGCCCGACTCGCAGGAAAGCTCAAAGGCCTCGACTGCCTTAGCCTCGCCAAAGGCGCCAAGCATGCTGTCGGGGAGTTTGGTGCCAAGCGTTCCGTCGGCACGCTGAACGATCTCGAGGGGCATAAAGGTGCCACCCCACAGGTAAGAGCTGGGGTCGCCGCCCTCGTCACGCGTAGGAACCCAACCAAAGAGAACGCGGCGCTCGCCATCAAATGCGGTACGTGCGGCATAGTACGCGCGGCCATCGAAGGAATCGTCCGCAGGAGTAATCCAGGGACCGTTGATAGAGCGAGACATGCGGTAACGGGTCTTGTTGCCATCGCTGTACTCAGAGAACACCAGATACCACCAGTCGCCCATCTTAAAGAGATCAGGCATCTCAAACATGGTGTACAGGCCCGGATTCCACCAGTCGCCCTGGAACTCCCAGGTATCCAGGTCCTTGGAGGTGAACTTGACCAGACGACCGGTCATCAGACGCTTGTCCTCGCCCACACGCGTGCCGAGGATGAGCATGTACTCTTCGTTCTCCTCATCCCAAAGCACAAAGGGATCGCGCCAGTTGCGGTCATCGTAACCCTCCTGGGGCGGAAGCAGCGTCTCGGCGATGTTCTTCTCCCACTTGACGGCGTCGTCACTCGTTGCGTGAAGAAGAACCTGCTTCATCAAACGTGCGCGGACCTTATCGCGATTGCAACCAGTGTAGAGCGCATGGTACTTGTCGCCCACCTTAAACACCGTGCCGGCATAAACATACTGGTCGACTTCCTCGTCGCCGCCACGCTCAAGGCTCTCGCCAAAGTCTTTGTAATTGACGAAGTCCTTGGTCGTAGCGAGCGCCCAGCCAAACGGCTCTCCGAAAGGTCCGGGGTTACGCGTGTCACGCTGGTGATAGAGATAGAACGTGCCGTCCTCGCCGTACGGCATGATGTCGCCTACCCAAATTCCCTCAGGCTGGTAATACACCTTGTGCATCCGAGACTTCCTTTCCCGCAAGATACTAACTCGGTACAACTGCAAGATATGTCAATCGTTTTCATATGTCAAACGTTTTCACACCAATACGTCTTTTCGCAGTTCCAGTCGTCGGCAAACGGTTGACATATGCCGGCGAACGGTCATCAGAGGCGTTTGAGGAATTCTTTTGGCACGGGATGAACTACGCGGTTTTGCCCTCAATGAGTTCAACGGGGAGTTTGATATTCGATTCGGGCTTATCGCCGTTAATAAGAGCGATGATGGATTGCGCCGCGAGCTCTCCGATGCGATCGATATCTTGGCGTACGGTTGTTAAGTCAGGCATAAACGTCATGGTGCGGCGGGCACCATCCGCGCCCACGACCTTAATATCGTCCGGAGCGCTCAAGCCGCGTTGCTTCATCACGTTGAGACAGATGGCCGCCATCGTGTCGTCTCCCGCAAAGATGCCGTCAATATCGGGGTTCTCATCGAGGATCTTCGCAACGACCGCGCTCTTTTCGTCGTCGGACTTAACGAACTCGACCTCACGGACAAGCGCGGGCAAACCGGCCTGCTCCACAACATCGTGGTAGGCATCGGTACGCTTATTGGCAGGCATACGCATGCGGCTATTGTTGCGCAGGCACAAGATGCGCGAACACCCGTCATCGATCAGGCGACGCGTGGCAAGTTCGCCGATGCTATAGCTGTCGCTCGCAATCTGAACAGAGGCCTCGCCAAGGTCGCAGTCGATACCAACCAGACTCAAGCCCATCTCGGCATACGCCTCGGCACCGATATTAAGCGAGTTGACGATGACGCCATCAACCATATTGCGCCGAAGCATATCGATATAAGAACGCTCAAGATCAGGTCGATTGGCGCTATTGCACAGCAACATCTTAAAACCGTTTTCGGCCAGGGTACGCTCAACGGCTTGGACCGCTTGTGCATGAAACGGGCTGCTGACATAGGGAACGATCATACCGATTAGATTCAGGCGACCGTTGAGCATGGCACGGGCGATATCGTTGGGCGTATAGTTGATACGCTCCATCGCGGCATGGACCTTATCGCGGGTCTCTTGGCTAATATAGCCGCGATTATTAAGCACGCGAGATACCGTAGTAGGCGAAACCCCCGCCACCGCTGCAACTTCCTTGATGCCAGGCTTAGCAGAATCCTTAGAACGAGCCCCCTCGCGAGCCATAGCACCCTCCCCTCATCAACATGTCATACGTTTACATACGAACAAAGCATACCCCAACAACAGTGGGAAGACGGTAACAGTACAAGTAAGTAAACGGCTCATCCAAATAATTAGGAGAGTTCCGCCTAAAGGGTGACTACACAGGACCCCGCCGGGGCTGTTTGGGCTACCTCCCAAAATATTCCGCAGGACGCAAGAAGCCCTCGCCGCACGAAGTGCGCAGCGAGGGCTTCTTGCATGTCCGAGGACGTTTTGGGAGGTAGCCCAAACAGCCCCAGCGATCCTGCGGGAGTTAAACCCCTTTAGAACTTGTTGTGGAAGGTACGCGAAATGACCTCGTCCTGCTGCTCCTTGGTGAGCGTGTGGAAGTTCACGGCATAGCCGGAAACGCGGATGGTCAGCTGCGGGTACTTCTCGGGGTGAGCCTGAGCGTCGAGCAGCGTCTCACGGTTGAAGACGTTGATGTTCAGGTGGTGGCCACCCTTCTCGGCGTAAGCGTCGAGCATGTGGACCAGGTTATCGGCCTGAGTCTCGGAAACTTCAGAAACCTTCATAATGTGTCTCCTTCGATCGATAGGCGCCGGCCGAAACCAGCGCACTAATCAGTAATCGTTATTGTTAGTATAGCACTAACAATAGTTACTCGCCCAGCTGATCAAGGTCGATATCACCAAAGAACACCTGGTCCTCCTTGCCGAGCGCACCCGGGATGATGGAGAAGGTGTTGGAGATGCCGTCCTGAGCATCGCGGAACGGGAGCTTGGAAACCGAAGACAGCGAAGCGATGGCGCCGTGGCTATCGCGCTTGTGCATGGGGTTAGCACCCGGGGCGAAGGGCTGGCCAGCCTTGCGGCCATCAGGCGTAGAACCGGTCTTCTTGCCGTACACGACGTTGGAGGTGATGGTCAGAACCGAGGTCGTGGGCACGGAGTTGCGGTAGGTGTCGTTCATGCGGATGTACTCCATGAACTGGTGCACAACGTCGTGAGCGATCTGGTCGACGCGGTCGTCGTCGTTACCGTACTTGGGGAACTCGCCCTCGGTCTCGAAGTCGACGATGATGCCGTTCTCGTCACGGACGGGGTGGACCTTGGCGTATTTGATGGCGGACAGGGAGTCAGCCACGACGGAAAGGCCAGCAATGCCCGTAGCGAACCAGCGGTGCACGTGCTTGTCGTGCAGAGCCATCTGGATGCGCTCGTAGCAATACTTGTCGTGCATGTAGTGGATGATGTTCAGCGAGTTGACGTACACGCCAGCGAGCCACTTCATCATGTCGTTGTACTTGGCCACAACGTCGTCGTAATCGAGCGTATCGCCCTCGACGGCGCGATACTTGGGGCCGACCTGCTTCTTGGAGACCTCGTCAACACCGCCGTTGAGTGCGTACAGCAGGCACTTGGCCAGGTTGGCACGGGCGCCGAAGAACTGCATCTCCTTGCCGATGCGCATGGAGGACACACAGCAGGCAATGCCGTAGTCGTCGCCGTGGTAGACGCGCATGAGGTCGTCGTTCTCGTACTGGATCGAGGAGCTGGCAACAGAAGTCTTGGCGCAGAACTTCTTGAAGTTCTCAGGCAGACGGGTCGACCACAGAACGGTCATGTTGGGCTCGGGGCTGGTGCCCATGTTCTCGAGCGTGTGCAGGTAGCGGTAGCTCATCTTGGTAACGAGCGTACGGCCGTCAACACCCATGCCGCCGATGGACTCGGTGACCCACTGCGGATCGCCGGTGAACAGGGCCTGGTACTCGGGGGTACGGGCAAACTTGACCATGCGGAGCTTCATGATGAAGTGATCCACGAACTCCTGGATCTGCTCCTCGGTGAAGGTACCGTTGGCAAGGTCGCGCTCAGCGTAAATGTCGATGAACGTAGAGGTACGGCCGATGGACATAGCGGCGCCGTTCTGCTCCTTGACGGAAGCGAGGTAGGCGAAGTACATCCACTGGATGGCCTCCTGCGTGTTGGTAGCAGGGTTGGAAATGTCGAAACCATAGGTCTCGGCCATCATCTTGAGCTCGCCGAGGGCGCGGATCTGCTCCTGCAGCTCCTCGCGATCGCGGATGTTGTCGGCGGTCATGACCGTCGGGGTGGAAGCCTTCTGGGCCTCCTTGTCCTTGATCAGGTAGTCGACACCGTACAGGGCGACACGACGGTAGTCGCCGATGATGCGGCCGCGGCCATAGCCATCGGGCAGACCGGTGATGATGTGGGCCGAACGGCAGGCGCGCATCTCGGGGGTGTAGACATCGAAGACGCCGGCGTTGTGGGTCTTGCGCTCGAAGGTGTAGCGCTCGACAACGTTCTCGTCGATCTTGTAGCCGTGCTGGCTGGCAGCCTGGCAAGCGATGCGGATACCGCCGTTGACGTGCAGCGCGCGCTTGAGCGGCTTGTCGGTCTGGAGGCCGACGATGGTCTCCTTGTCGCGATGGGCGTTATCGATGTAGCCAGCGGGGTGGCTCACGATACCCGTGACGGTCTTGGTGTCCATATCGAGGACGCCGCCCTGCTCGCGCTCCTTGAGCAGCAGGTCGAGAACCTCGCCCCACAGCTCCTTGGTACGCTCGGTCGGGCCGGCGAGGAACGACTCGTCGCCCTCGTAGGGGGTGTAGTTCTTCTGGATGAAGTCTCGGACGTCAACCTCTCCCGTCCAGATGCCTTCCTTGAAGCCTTCCCATGCCTCCTGCATTGTGTAACCACGCTCCTAGTTACGTGTAATGCGGCGCTCTCTCACACCGCTGCTTATTGAATTCTTGAATGTTAGACCTGCATGACCGGCTTCATTCGCCTTCCGTCGCGCGTTAGCGCAGGGAAAAACGTTTATTCACCTTGGTCTTGCAACCCTAAACCCAAGATTTCACCCGTTAGTGAAGGATAACATAGCCACCCCCTTCATCAGGGCTGTTATATGTTCCTTTTTTTGTGTCATTAGAGCGTTTTCAACAAATCCGCAGGAAACGCGCCCGCCATCATCTACCGTTCACCGAATTATTTGATATTTCCCCTTGCCTTTATACGTCCCTCACTCTAGCTGTTATGCCAGCTTTAGCAGGGTAAAGTACCCACCGATAGATTTTTGGGACATGCCTAGAAATCTACTTTTTCGCCGCGACGGAGTCGGTGGCATGAAATGCCCACGAAGGTAGATTTCTAGGCATGTCCCAAAAATCTACTGTATGAGGTGTGCATACAGGGGTATCATCTTTCACCAAAAATAGTTTCTAGTGTTAGGGGTTTCGGTGGAAGATACCGATTTCCATGAGCTTGGACGTCAGCTCTTAACTGAGTTTGGCAGCATGCATCAGCGCATTTCGCGCTTTGCGGACAAAGCTCTCGGCGGCGAGATGGCTGTCATGCGCGCCCTCATGCTCGCTGGCGGCTCGCTCACGCCGAGCGAACTCGCTGATCGCGCTTGGGTCTCGAGCGCCCGCATCGCCAATATCCTTCGCGCTCTCGAAGCCAAGGGCTGGGTTGAGCGTGAGCACTCAAAGACCGACCGTCGTCGCGTACACGTCACGGTGACCGACAAGGGATTCCATGATCTCGAAATCAAGCGTCGGGAATTCGAGGACCGCACCGCGGCCTTTCTCGAGCAGCTCGGCGAAACGGATACCCAAGAGATGGTGCGCCTTCTAAGGCGTGCCAACGAAATTATCGACCGCAACCAAGAAAGGAGAGATGCCGAGTGAGGATTCTCAAGCTCTTTAAAAAACATGTCCTGGCACTGTTCGCAGCTATCGTACTTATCGTAATCAGCTGCAACGCCGATCTGGCGCTGCCTACCTATATGAGCGACATCGTCGACGTGGGCGTGCAGCAAGGCGGCATCGCCTCGCCCGTACCCGACACCATTCGCGCCGAATCGCTCGACGACCTCGAACTCTTTATGAGCACCAAGGACGCCAAAGCTGTGGAGGCCGTGTTTAGCAAGGCTGACAAAAACGGCATTCGAACGTACAAGGGCACCGAGGAAGGGCGTGCCGATGGCGGCAAGATTGCCGACATTATGAGCCCGCCCGAGACCGTCGTCCTTTCGCTCAACCAGGGCATCGACGCCAGCTCCATGGGCGACATGATGGGCACGTCCAACGAGAAGGACAACAGCGCCGCCCAGGCCATGCCCACACCCGAGCAAATGGCAGCGATGACGCCCGAGCAGCTCGCCGATATGCAGCAGAAGGCCGCAGCGGCGCAGAGCATGCAAAAGCAGATTGATGCCGACGGCGGCAAGATCACCATGAAGAGCCTGCGCCTGGGCGTTGAAGGTGGCTTGATCGACCGGGGCAAGCTCGTCGAGGGCGCCAACGATATGGCGGACAAAATGGGCTCCATGTCGGGTTCTATCGTCACGCAGCGCGCCGTGAGCTATGTGCAGGACGAGTACAAGGCGCAGGGCATCGACCCCGCCGACGTGCAGAACGCCTACCTGGGCCGCATGGCGACCACGATGTTTGGCCTGTGCCTGGTGTCGCTCGTTGCCACCATCCTGACCGGCGCTGTGGCGTCGCGCACCGCCTGCTCCATCGCCCGCGACCTGCGCCGCGAGACCTTCAACAAGGTCATGCACTTCTCGCCGGCCGAGGTGGGCAAGTTTAGCCAGGCCTCGCTCATCACCCGCTGCACCAACGACATTCAGCAGATCCAGATGGCAGCGACTCTGTTCATTCGCATGTGCCTCATGGCGCCTGTCATGGGTATCGTCGCGGTCATGCGCGTCCTGGCCAACCACACCGGCCTGGAGTGGACCATCGCCGTGGCCATCATCGCGGTCTCGACCGTCGTCGGCGTGCTCATGGGCCTTACCATGCCCAAGTTCAAAAAGATGCAGAGCTTTGTGGACCGCGTGAACCTCACCGCCCGCGAGCTGCTCGACGGTCTTATGCCCATCCGCTCGTTCAACCGCGAGGAGCATGAGCTCGAGCGTTTTGACAAGGCATCACTCGACCTGATGACCACGCAGCTCTACACCAACCGAGCTATGAGCTTTATGATGCCGCTCATGATGCTCGTCATGAACTGCATCACCGTGCTTATCGTCTGGTTTGGCGCGCAGGGTGTGTCCGACGGCGTGATGCAGGTCGGCAACATGATGGCGTTTATCTCCTATACCATGCAGATCGTCATGGCGTTTATGATCCTCACCATGGTTTCGGTTATCCTGCCCCGTGCCGAGGTCGCAGCCGAGCGCGTGGAAGAGGTCATCACTTGCCCCACGAGCATCAACGACCCCGCCTCGCCCAAACTGCCCGCGGCCAGCGCGCCGCACGGCGAGCTGTGCTTCCGCGACGTGAGCTTCCAATACCCCGACGCCCGCGCCGATGTCATTAGCGGCGTGAACTTCACCACGCATGCCGGTCAGATGCTCGGCATCATTGGCTCCACGGGCTCGGGCAAGTCCACGCTCGTGCAGCTGATTCCGCGCCTGTACGACGTCACGGGCGGCAGCATTTCGCTCGACGGCATCGACGTGCGCGATATGACCCTCTCCGAGCTTCGCCGCCGCATTGGTTACATCCCGCAGCAGGGTCGTCTGTTCTCGGGCACCGTTGAGAGCAACCTCAAGTTTGCCGGCAACATGGTGAGCGACGAGGACATGCACCGGGCCGCGCGCATCGCCCAAGCCGAGGACTTTATCGCCGAGCGCGAGGGCGGCTACGACTCCCCCATCAGCCAGGGCGGCGCCAATGTCTCGGGCGGCCAGCGCCAGCGCCTGGCCATCGCCCGCGCCCTGGCCAAAAAGCCCGAGGTCGTGGTGTTCGATGACTCGTTTAGCGCCCTCGACTACAAAACAGACGCGCGCCTGCGCGAGGAGCTTGCCAAAAACGTTACCGACGCCGCGCTCGTGGTCGTGGCCCAGCGCATCGCGACCATCATGCACGCCGACCAGATCATCGTGCTCGACGACGGCCACGTGGTGGGCACCGGTACGCACGAGGAGCTGCTGCACAACTGTCCGGCGTACCTGGAGATCGCACAGTCGCAGCTTTCTGTCGAGGAACTGGGGCTTACCCAAGAAGAGATTGCAGCCGTTATGGAAGGAGGCGAGCGTTAATGGCAGACGAGACCAAGACTCAGATTCCCAAGCCTACCCGCCAGCGTGGCCCCATGGGTCGTATGGGCGGTATGGGCCGCGGCGAAAAGGCCAAGGACTTTAAGGGCACCATGAGGCAACTGCTCGGCTATATCGGCCAGCACAAGATTGCCGTGTTTTCCGCCGTCGCCTTTGCCGTATGCTCGGTCATCTTTAACATTGTGGGGCCCAAGGTACTCGGCCAGGTTACGACCAAGCTGTTCGAGGGCCTGGTCGCCAAGGTCAACGGTACCGGCGATGTCGACTTTGCCTGGATCGCCAAGACGCTCGGCTTTTTGCTCTGCCTGTATCTGGCGAGCTCTACCTGCAGCCTGATCCAGGGCTGGCTCATGACCGGCGTCACGCAAAAGATCTGCTACCGCATGCGCAAGGAGATCGCCGCCAAGATCGCCGTCGTGCCGATGAGCTACTTCAACGGCCACAGCAAGGGCGACGTGCTCAGCCGCATCACCAACGACGTCGATACGCTCGGCCAGTCGCTCAACCAGAGTGTGACGCAGCTCATCACGTCCATCACGCAGATTATCGGCGTGCTCGTCATGATGCTGTCGATCAGCCTGCCGCTCACCGGCGTCACCGTGCTCACACTGCCGGCGGCCGCGATTATCCTGACCGTAATGATTCACTTCTCGCAGCCGTACTTCCGCGAGCAACAGCAAGTCCTGGGCACCGTCAACGGCATTATCGAGGAGGACTTTGCCGGCCAGAATGTCATTCAGGTGTTCGACCGCGCCGAGGCCTCGATCGAGGAGTTCGACCGTCAAAACGACCGCCTCTTTATTAGTGGCTGGCGCTCGCAGTTCCTGTCGGGCCTGATGATGCCGCTTATGAGTCTGGTAGGCAACATGGGCTACGTGGGCGTCGTCGTGGTGGGCGCACAGCTCGCGCTGACCGGCAATGCCACGCCCGGCGACATCCAGAGCTTTATCCAGTACGTTCGCAACTTTACGCAACCCGTGCAGCAGCTGGGCAACGTGAGCAACACGATGCAGTCGATGGCCGCTGCCACCGAGCGCGTCTTTGAGTTCCTGGCCGCGCCCGAGGAGGAGCAGAAGGCCGACGCGCAGGTTCCCGAAAAGCGCCCCGGTCACGTGGAATTTGACCATGTCAAGTTTGGCTACACGCCCGACAAAACCATCATCCACGACTTTAGCTGCGAGGCGCAGCCCGGCCAGACCATCGCCATCGTCGGCCCCACCGGCGCCGGCAAGACCACGCTCATTAAGCTGCTGCAGCGCTTCTACGATGTGGACGGCGGCTCGCTGCGCGTCGAGGGTGTCGACGTGCGCGACTGGGACCGCGCGGCGCTGCGCGGCGAGTTTGCCATGGTGCTGCAGGATACCTGGCTGTTTAACGGCACCATCCGCGAGAACATCCGCTACGGACGCCCCGACGCGAGCGATGCCGAGGTCGAAGCCGCTGCACGCGCCGCACGCTGCGACCACTTTATCCATACGCTCGCCGGTGGCTACGACTTTATGATTAACGAGGAGGGCACTAACCTGTCGCAGGGTCAGCGCCAGCTCGTGACCATCGCCCGTGCCATTTTGGCCGACCGCCCGGCGCTGATTCTGGACGAGGCGACCTCCAACGTCGACACCCGCACCGAGGAGCTCATCCAGCGTGCCATGGATGCGCTGATGCAGGGCCGTACCAGCTTTGTCATCGCACACCGCCTGTCCACGATCCGCAACGCCGACGTGATCTTGGTGATCCGCGACGGCGACATCGTCGAGAAGGGCACACACGACGAGCTGCTCGCCCAAGGCGGCTTCTACGCCGACCTGTACAACTCGCAGTTCGACGAAGCGGCGTAAAACCGGCGGCAAACAACCGCAATACACAAAACGGGGGCGCAGAATGAACTGCGCCCCCGTTTTGTGTCCTTTGGGCCTCGAACTGCCTCCCCTAGGACCTGATTGACAGCCCACTCCAAGCCCTGTGGGCAAAAAATGGCAAATATGAGTACTGTCACCTTTTTAGTAACAGCCAAAACAGCACCAAACGCTGCTCACACGGCTTGCACGCGCTCCTAAATTGATCAAACAGCCCAATAGCGGACTTATATGTACTTACGTTAATGAACATATTTACTATTATGTCTATTATCTTATGCCGGCAATATGGCACTACGATAGCAACAGTACTCATATTTGCCATTTTTTGCCCACAGGGTGTTTCCCGGGGAACCGACAACAGCCATAGGGCCCCGCGTAGCGCCACTCCCTCCCGGCATCCGCCGGCGTTTCCCCAGATAAAACCTACCAAAATAAACCTGTCCCTATTTGGTAGGTTTCGGGGCGGCGAGGGGTTGCACTTTAGCGTGCGACAGCGGATAATGCCGAGCATTCGACAATGTTCTCGATGCCATCAATTGATTGAGGAGGCCCCGTATGGCCATGGAATTCAAACGCAGGTTGCCGATCCCCATGGAGATCCGCGAGGAAATGCCGCTCTCCGCCGAGCTTACCGCCAAAAAGCAGGCATTCGACGCCGAGGTCGCCAAGGTCTTTACCGGCGAGGACGCGCGCAAGGTGCTCATCATCGGCCCGTGCTCTGCCGACCGCGAGGACTCGGTACTTGAGTACATGAACCGACTGGCCAAGACCGCCGAGGAGGTCAAGGACAAGCTCATCATCATTCCGCGCGTCTATACCAACAAGCCGCGCACCAAGGGCACCGGCTACAAGGGCCTGTTGCACAACCCCAACCCCGAGGCTCCCGACGACCTGCTCGAGGGCGTCAAGGCCATCCGCCATATGCACCTGCGCGTTATTGAGGAAACGGGCTTCTTCACCGCCGACGAGATGCTCTACCCCTCCAACTACCAGTACCTCGTTGACCTGCTGAGTTACGTTGCCGTAGGCGCGCGCTCGGTCGAGAACCAGGAGCATCGCCTGGTGTCGAGCGGCATTTCGGTACCCGTCGGCATGAAGAATCCCACTGCCGGCTCTACCACCGTTATGCTCAACTCCATTTACGCCGCCCAGGCGCACCAGAGCTTTATCTTCCGCAACTGGGAGGTCGAGTGCGATGGCAACCCGCTCGCGCACGCCGTTATGCGTGGCTACATCGGTCTCGATGGGCGCACCTACCCCAATTACCACTACGAGCACCTGGAGCGCCTGGCCGAGCGCTATACCGAGCACGCCGGCTACGCCAACCCAGCGGCGGTCATCGACTGCAACCACGACAACTCGGGCAAGCGACCGCTTGAGCAGTATCGTATTTGCAAGGAGGTGCTCGACAGCTGCCGCCGCAACGAGTCCATCTCCAAGCTGGTCAAGGGCTTTATGATCGAGTCCTACCTGGAGGATGGCAACCAGCCGGTCGACGGCGGCGTCTTTGGCAAGTCGATCACCGACCCGTGCCTAGGCTGGGAAAAGACCGACTACCTCATCCACGAGATCGCAGAGCGGGTTTAGTTACGCGGGTTTACCAACCCGCGTAACGGCTCGACGCTGCAAACCCGCCAGAGCGGCAATCTGCCTTTCAACTTCGGCGGCATGATCGAAAGATCAATGCCGCCTCGTTTCAAGGCACCTTGCTCGCTCTGGCGGGTTTTCGCTGTCGTTGCCAAAACAACGGCATCACCTTGGCTGCACACTCATTGGGGGCACTCATTGGGGACGTACTTAAATGAGTAGTCGTTGGGGACGTTCTTGTTTGCCTAGTCGTTTAAGAACGTCCCCAATGACTATCTCTCCGCCCCCGTGGAATCGGGGGTCGTCTACCGAATGGTTGATGCGGCGCCCCTGCGGCCATGCCACACTCATAGATAGCCTGACCCAACTTGGAAGGAGCCTCCATGAGCCTTGACAACGTAACCCTGCGCGCCGCCACGCTCGACGACCTGGATGGTATCGCCGCCATCTACAACCAGCTGTGGTGCAACACGCTGCGCAACCGCGGCGACGTCGAAGCTGCCGATTTCTGCGCGCGCTTCAACATTGCCATGCAGCTGCAGCGCTCCCCCATCGCGCTCGTCGCCGAGGCAGAGGGCCGCATTATCGCCGCCTGCTGCATCGGTATCTTCGAGGACGGCAAGCCGCGTACCAACCCCACGTGGGTACCCTGCTACGACGAGATGTTCGCCCAGGCAACCGAGATGGCAAAGACCGCCGATGCCAAACTCGAGGGCTCGCTCTTTGGCGACAGTCGCGAAAAGGCCACGGCCGATCGCTTTGCCGCCACGGGCGACGAGTATGCCCAGGGCCAGCTCAACCTGATCATCATTGTGCCCGAGTGGCAGGGCAAGGGACTCGGCCGCGAGCTCATCGACCTTGCGCGCGCCGAACTCGCCAAAGCCGGGTGCACCAAGTTCTTCCTGATGAGCGACTGCAACTCTGACTGGCAGTTCTACGAGCACCTCAACATGAAACGCATCCTGGAGGATCACAGCCAAGACACCGGCGACGGCTTTATCGTCTACATGTACGGAGGCGACACGCAGGATTAGCCTGAGTGCCGCCTCATCGGCTTTCTCCAAAACAGCCCAAACCAATCAGCCACGCCAAAAGGGACATGCCAAAAAGGGACAGGTTTATTTTGGCAGGTTTTATCTGGGCAAACGCCGACCGCCGCGGAGGAGCCACTCCACCTCGCGGCGGTCTTCTAACAGAAAAAACCAAGTGAGTAGACCTTTTGCAGGAGGTCAAGCACGCCCCAAAACGCCACAGCTCTGACCTGCGGCTTTATTGAGCATTTGTCGCGATGTGCTCGGCATATCCAAATTAGTCTACTCACTTGCATCTAAGACGCACCAGATAGGCAAAAAACCGCCGCAAAAGGGGCCGGTTCCCTTCGCGGCGGTCGTTAATACGCCGAGCCTGTTATCGCAAAAGCCAATCACGCGCCGAGACCACGCTACAGTCTTTCGACTCATACGTTGAATCCACGCGGGCCACAACATAGCGCGCATCTTTTGCAATGTCGATCTCATCGCATACAGCCTGTAAATGGCGGGCGTACTTATCGTGATACGTTCTGGATGATTTTATTTCGATAGCCTTGGGACTCCCTGAGTTTGTGCAGTCGAGCAAATCGATTTCTCGCTTGCCGTCGTCCCTATAGAAATACAACTCGGGATTCTCGCCCACGTTGAGATGGCTCTTCGCCGTTTCGGAAACGATGAGGTTTTCGAAAACTGCCCCCAGATAAGAGCTCTCCAAAAGTTGCTCCAGTGATCCAATTTTGAGCAAGTAGCAGAGCAGCCCCGTGTCGTAAAAATAAAGCTTGGGCGTTTTAGTCAAACGTTTCCTGGCATTTGCATAATAGGGCTGCAGTGAAAACGTCAGGTAGCTCTGCTCCAGGATAGACAACCAGCTTTTAATGGTCGATACGTTCACACCCGTATCTCGAGAAAGCGAAGATATATTAATGAGAGCACCGGCGCTCTGGGCAATTATGGACAGAAACTTATGAAACTCCGCTTTATTGCGCACGTCAAGCAAGCCCACAACATCGCGCTCAACATAGGTATCAATATAGCTGGGGAAATAAACCGAGGACGGCATTCCGGCGGAACGCAGGCGAGGGTATCCCCCTTCGAGCGCAAACAAATCCACTTCCAACTGCCCCCGCTGGCCCCTCTCCGCTTCTCGAAACGAAAATGGCAGCAATTTTAAGATCCCGACTCGCCCGGCAAGAGACTGGCCGATGCTTTTCATCATCAAAAAGTTTTGCGATCCCGTAAGGATGTATTGACCGGCGTCTCCCCGCTCATCCGAAACAACCTGAATCATCGAGAACAAATCCGGGGCGTATTGCGCCTCATCGATGATGAGTCCGCCCTTTCGGTTGCGGATAAAACTCACCGGATCCTCCAAGGCCGCGCGCCTCGTTTGGGGGTCCTCAAGCGTGACATAGGAATAGTCGGGAAAGGCATGCCTAACCAGCGTAGACTTACCGCTCTGCCTAGGCCCCGTCAATGACACAACAGGAAACCAACCCGCCATGCGAATGAGCAACTCATGCAAATCCCTGTTAATGTACTCGGCCATATCAACGCCCCTTATAACGCTGTTACCATAATCGTATAGTATCATTTGCCATAATCTTGCAGTAGCGTTTTCCATAATCTTGTAGTAGTATTTTCCACAATCTTTTAGTAGCACAGTTCAAAAACGTTATTTATAGAGCCGAAATCTCAGACCCTAAATAACAATAGCCACCACAATGGGAACTGTCCCCATTGTGGTGGCTTGCAGGCGAGTTGACTTATTCGACTATCGCGGGCTGGCCGTGCCCGAGTCTAGAGCGTGGCAAGTCGCTTGGATTCGCGGACGGCGAGGGCGATGGAGATAAGACCAGTGATGGCGTCAGCCGCCACCAAGGCAAACCAGACACCCTGAACGCCCATCATGTTGCCAAGCAGGTACATAAGCGGCACGGAGCAGATCACGTAGCGGAGCAGACCGGTGAACGTGGCGATACCCACCTTCTCAACCGCCTGGAAGTACATCGACATGGTCATGGCAAGATAGCCCAGGGCCACGGCCAGGATAACGATGCGCGTGGCGTTGGCGGCAACCTCGACGAGCGCCGGGTCGCTACCAGCAAAAAAGGCGCAGACCGGCGTTGCGGCCACCCATAGCACAGCAGACACCGCAGCAAGCGTCACGACCTGGTACTTAAGCGTGCAGGAGAGCGTTTCCTTGAGGCGCGCCCACGCCTTGGCGCCGGCGTTGAAGGCGGCAATGGGCTGCAGGCCGTACGAGAAGCACTGGGCGACCATCATGGTAATGTAGAGGATGTAGCCGTTGATCACGCCAAAGGCCGCGATGTAGAGCGAACCCATGTCGCCGCCGAGCTGGCCAAGCAACGAGTTGGCAACGGTGTTGAAGATGAACGTGGCAGCTTGCACCAAAAAGAACGGGAAACCAATCTTGATGATCTGGCCGCAGATGGCCATGTCGAGTTTGAGGTCGGCGGCGCTGATCTGGAGCTGCGACTTCTTACCGCCGATGAACCAGAAGATACCGATGGCCCAGATACCGATGGAAAGACCGTAGTACACGCCAGCTCCCATAACGCCAAGCTTGAGCACAAACGTGGAAAGCGCAAGCCAGCAGATAGCGACGATGGCAGACACGGTCATGAGGTTGGCCTGGATCTGAACCTTCTCGTCCACACGCATGACGGCGGTGACCATCTGACCAATGACCGTGAGCGGCAGCAGCACGGAGAAGGTGCGCACGCCGGCAACGGTATCGGCCATGATGTCGGGCGTGGCGCCGAAGAATGCGCAGATGGGCTCGGTAAACACAGCCATCACCACAGCAAGCAGCACACTCACAATCGTGGTAAGCCAAAAACCCTGGCTAAACGCCTTGCTGGCGCCCTTAATGTCGCCGGCACCCAAAAGGTTGCCCACCACGGCGGGCACGCCGGTGCCAAACAGGTTGCCAAAGGCCAGGTTAATGTACTCGACCGACATGATGATCGAAACACAGGCCAGGCCGTGTGCACCCAGGCCCCAACCCATCACGAGGCCCTCAAGGACCACCATGATAATCTGGGCGAGCATACCCTGGCCGGTGATGATGGTGTACTTGCGCACCAGGCCGGGAATCGGCTGCGAGGCAAGCTCACGCTCCTCCTCAACAGCGGCGGTTGTCTCTTCTGCCATTGTTCTCCCCTTTCAATGAGAGATTGATGAATGGATGGATGAATGGATGGGCGGCACGCACAGGCTGTGGCACCGCCCAGCGATGCAGCAGCCCCGCTAGGCCTCGTAGACCACCTTGCCGGCAATCATCGTGAGAGACGCCGTGGCCTCGAGGACCTCAGCCGGTTCGCAGTCAAAGAGGTTACGGTCGAGCACACAGATATCAGCCTGTTTGCCGCATGCGAGCGTACCGATGCGATCCTCGGCATGCATGGCGTAGGCGCTGCCGTAGGTGTAGGCGCGCAGGGCCTCGGCCATGGTGATGCGCTCCTGCGGGAACCACCCTTCTGGGTTGGAGCCGTCCTCGAGCATGCGGAAGACCGCGCCGTACACCTCCTCCATGGGCTCCAAGCCCACAACGGGGAAGTCACTGCCCAGGTGCACCACGGCACCGCTGGCAAGCAGGCTATGCAGGGGCCACGAAAGCGCAGCACGCTCGGGGCCCACGGCATCGTCCTTGGCAAGGTCAGCCATATCGAGCAGCATGTGCCACGGCTGCATACCAGGGCATATACCCAGCTCGGCATAGCGCGGCAGATCCTCGGGCTGAACCGTCTCGTTGTGCTCCATGGAGTGGCGGCAACCCCGCTTACCATGCAAGCGCTCGCCCTCCTCAAAGCAATCAAGCACAAAACGCACCGAGCGATCGCCGATCGTATGGACGCGCGTGTCAACGCCCCATTCCTGCGCCCTGACAATGGCGGCACGGATGCGCTCTGGATCCTCCGCGGGCTCACCGCAGGTATCGGGCGCGTTGGAATAGGGTTCAAGCATCCAAGCGGTGTGGTCGGAGCACACGCCATCAAGAAACTGCTTAAAGCCGTGCCACTCGACCTGCGTACCCGGGAAGGCGTATTTCTCCTTGATCTGCTCGAGCGTTAAGGACTCGTTTTCGAACAGATCGGTGTACAGGAACACGCGCAGTGGCAAGTCGCCCTTGGCATTAAGACCTGCCAACACCGCATACGGGTTTTCCATGCTCACAAACGTAGGATTGACCATGCCGACCGTAGTGATTCCCAGGGCATTGGCGCGCCGGGCGGTTTTTGCAAACGACGCGTCAACAACCTCGGGCGCTGGGTCGTAGACCTCGTCCATAAAGAAGACGCCGGCGTTGTTGGAAAACACGCCCGTCAGATTGCCCTCGGCATCCTTAAGGATCTTGCCGCCTGCGGGATCGGGCGTCTGCGAAGTTACTCCCACCTTGTTGATGGCGCAGGTATTGGCACTAAAGGTATGCAGGTCAACCTGCTGCAGAAAGACCGGGCGGTCCGAGATGTACTCATCGATCATCGCGGCTGTGGGCATCTCGGGGACATCCCACTGGAACTGGATAATCTGGCAGCCCAGAATCCACTCGTTATCGGGATGGTCGGCCGCAAACGCCACGACACGTTCCATCGCCATCTCAAAACTGGTGCAGTCGATGAGGTTGACGGCAAAATCGGGGTCGGTCATAAACGCGCCCTGGGCAAAATGCGTGTGCGAGTCGATCAGGCCGGGCATGACGAGCTGGTCGCCAAAGTCGCGCACCTCGGTATCGGGACCGATAAACGGTGCCAGGTGAGCATCGTCACCGCAGGCAACAATCTTATCACCGCGCACGGCAACGCCGCCCTTAAACGGCTCGAGCCCATCGCCGGTAAAGACGGCGTTGCTCTTGATAACTACATCAGCCTTGTCCATGTGAGCCTCCTCAGGCATCTTTGGTTGCAACGCGGACGCACCGCCCGCGTGGGCACTCGGTTGGGAGCGTAGCGCTCCCGCATCGGCGCGTGCCTACAAGCCGTGCTCGGACGTCTGTCCCACGTCCGCGGCTTCGCGCTACACCCATTGATACACAGGGGCAAATCCGTGCCAAGGCCAGGGATCGCAAACGGTCAGTTTAAGCAGGTTTACACGCTTTACCTGCAGGTTTATTGTCTGAGATTATTACCGCGTCATTACGCCCAACGGCGTGCCCGCCCACACGGCAAGACCCGCATGCAAGGAAGAATAGGACTAGGAACGCCAAAAGGCATCTATGAGGTCATCTCGGTTGGAGACACCGCTTTTAACGTAGATGCGATGCAAGTGCGCCTTGACAGTGCCAGGGCTGATGACCAACTCGCTGGCGATGTTTTGGGCGTCGTTGCCCTTCAGCACCAGCGTGAGCACCTCCTGCTCGCGCCGCGACAGCTTATGGGCATCGGCATAGATCACAACGCGTGATGCTAGATCGTCCCCAGAGCGTGCGCTCTCGGCCGCCACGTCCTCATCGGCACGCGGATGACGGGCATACACGCGCAGGATATGGCTGAACTGGCAAAAGAGTTGGACCGCGCATGCCACGAGCAGCACGTTTTCGGAGATATTGCGCTCGGACAGATACCACAAAAAGAGGCTGATGACGGGGTTTTGAGAGTCGGGGCGGCAGAGCAAAATCATGTAGGTGTCCTCGGCGATTACGCAAAACGCAAGAACGAGTGCCACCTTCCAAAAGAGCTTTGAGCGGTCGAGGTCGAGTTTCTCAACACGCGTGGCCCTGTGCCGGTAATGCCAGGCGGCATAGGCAAGACATCCTACATTGCCCAGGTCACGCGTGAGCCAAAAGAGATACTGCTGCATCTCTCCGGCAGCACCGCTGCGAGGCACCAGCACCAATTGCAAGATTGAAAACGGCACGATAGCAAGTCCGAGCATGCGCGACGTCGGCCTTTTGCGCAAGCGCGCAAACATCCACAGTACCACGCAGGCATAGATGGCAATACTGAGCACGCAGCGCAGCAAGGGGTGCTGCAACGGCTCGCTAAAGGTAACAGCGTATTCGTATTTGAGCCGATTGTACTCGTCAAAAAAAATGACCGACATATCGAGCATGTAGAGCAAAAAGCCCGCCGCGGCCACCAGGCTGTCGCGACGGCGCGTCATGAGCCAAACCACCAATGCCACGGCACTGGTCACCAGAGCCACACCCATGATAATCGTGGTGTAGATATAGAACGCGAAACTCATGCCCGCCTCCCCTGTCTAGATGCCGTGAGGATGTTGACAGATTCTTTGCCGCAAGATTAGACTCACCGATTAAACGTACTGTATCGTTTAGATAAACAAGCTGTGTCTCACCGATGAAAGGAGATGCCATGGCGCCTATCGCACCGCTCAAAATACTCGTTGCCCCTGCCGCCAAGGCCATCGTCCACCTGTGCGACTCACTTACCTACAATGACGTCCCCTGTGTCGTCGAAGAGCGTTCGGACAGCTGCCCCTATCTGGGCCACGTCCCCTTCTTTGCGCCTAAGCTCGTTTCCGATCCCGAGCACCGCGAACAGTAATCCAAGATGCACCAAGCGCTGCGCAACTCGCGGCGCTTACTGTTTTGGTGCAAAGTAACCTGACCCCCGTGCACCAACGCCGGGATTGTCGACGCTTCGGCCGCGGCGCGATATGAGGCGCGAAACCTCGCCCAATAACAGGCCAATCACTACGCCCGCGAGAATCGGCAACTTTGCCATCTCGGCAGGTGAGCTGTTGAGTGGCACAATCGTAGCAACAATCGAAAGCACGAGCTCCACCACGGGAATCGCAAGCGCCACCGCGAGCACCTTGCCCTCGAAAGGCGCACGGAACACACGCGAGCGATTATCGTGCTTGCGCAGACGCCAAAACGCTGGGAACATGGGGATATAGCTCATGAGCAGAAAGACGACGTTCATCGAGAAGAAGACCCAAAAGACGTCGGAACCCTCACCCAGCGGAATCTGGAGCAGCAGCACCAGACTGGCAAAACAGCCGTTAATGAGCGCCGAGCCGTTGGGCATGCCGGTCTTTTTGGACACCAACGCAAAGGGACGCGGCATGTTGCCATGGCGCGCGGCATAGCTCGCTACGTTGTTGACGCCAAAGCTCCAGCAGATCATGTTGGCGAACAGCGTCACCAAAAAGGCCACGCCCACGACCATCGTCAGCGGGTGGGTGCGCCCCACCATAGCGGCGACTGCGTCCACAATGCCCGAATCGAGTGAAAGCTGCTCGGTGGGAACCGCGGCTCCAATGCCAATGCCACAGATGATGTAGATCGCCGCAATGGCCACGCCACCGGCAATAACCGCCTTGGGGATATCACGCGACGGGTTCTTCATCGTGCTGGCAAAGGTCGCCACCACTTCGAAGCCCATAAAGTTGAACAGGATAATCGATAGGTACGTCAACGAATTGGTGTCGCCCAGATCTGGAATGAAGGTCTTAAACGACATGTCGTTGGCAAAGCCGTTATTGCAGGCAAACCAAATGCCGACGATTCCCACCACAGCGGTAATGAGCACCTTGATGACGGCGCCGCCGTCCATGACCCAATCTGCCTCGGCCACCGGCTGCATTGCCATGACCGTGACGCCCCACACAAAGACAATCTCGATGGCGATTCGGATCCCGAGTGAAAACTCGATACCCCACACCGCATTAATGACACTGGGGAACATGCAGGCGATACTTGCCACCCACAGCGGAAAGTTAACCCAGTAGCACCAAGAGCAGCGGGCGCCCCAACGGTCGCCCAGGCCCAAGCGAACCCAATCGTACAGGCCGCCCTCGGAATCAAACGCCGTACCCAGCTCGGCCACCACCAGACCATAGGGAAGCAAAAACGTAATGATAAGGAAGATCCACCAGAAGAACTGCACGTTACCCATGGCAGATGCCGGAGCGGCCGCCTCGATGGTAAAGACAACGCAGATAACCGAGAGGATGACCTCGAACAGGGAGAACTTTTTACCTGCCACGACACGCTCCCCCTACAGCAAAAAGGATGGCATCTGTACCGAAGGCGCAGCCCAAGGTAGGGTTGCAGGCCGCGTCACCGGTGCAGGTGCCATCCCAAAGAGAAGAGGGGATGCAATTGTTGGACCAACGCTCGCGGAACAGGCGCGTGTAGATAACGATACGCTGGTACATAGATACTCCGATCAAAACGGTCGCGTTCACGACCGATAACTTTCGGCAATTGAAGACGCGTCTGACCTGGGAAATTCAAGCGAACAATTGGCCTAACCCGCAAAAAATCCCAGGCCAGACGCGTACTCAATCAAAGAAAAGGGCACTCCGAAGTGGAGGCAACGGAGTGCCCAAAGAAAACCCAACCGACCAAGACATCGGGCAAGCCGACCATCAATGCCCCAAGATGGTTCGATTCGCCGATTGTCCGATTGATCGGCTGGGTTTTCGAGGTGCCCCAGGTCGCCGCGAAAGAGGAGCGAAGCGTACTTTGGTACGCGAGCGACGGTTTGAGCGGCGAGATGGGGTGCCTCGGAAAGTCAGACGATTAAGCGGACGGCTCCTGCTGAGTGATGCAGTGGATATTGCCGCCGCCGAAGACGACCTGCTCGGACTGAACGCCGACGCACTTGTAGACGCCCTCGCCCCAGACCTCGTCATAGATCTTCTGGAGCGTGTCAACGGCCAGCTGGTCGTTCTCGTCGCCATACTGCGGGACGATAACGCCGTGGTTGGTGACCAGGTAGTTCATGTAGGAGGCGATCAGCGGCTCGTCGGGAACGCGCGGCTCGGCGTTCTCGTCGGCGTCGATGGTGTCGCAGGAAGCCTGGTCCATGAACAGCGGGTTCACGGGCATGCAGAGCTTGTAGACCTTCATCTTGCGGCCCTTGGCGTCAACGGCGTTGGAGAGGGTCTCGTAGGCAGCGTGGCACTGCTCGTAGAACGGATACTCGGGATCGTCGGTCCAGATGCAGGCCATGACGCCCGGAGCGATGAACGTGGCAACGTCGTCGATATGACCGTTGGTCTCCTCGGGGTCGATGCCCTCCTTGACCCAGATGACCTTCTCGACACCCAGGTAATCCTTGAGGTGCTCGTCCATGTAGGCGCGAAGTTCCTCGCTCCAGGGCTCAAACTTCTT
The DNA here is from genome assembly GCF_003475665.1 of Collinsella sp. AF29-7AC. Taxonomy (NCBI): domain Bacteria; kingdom Bacillati; phylum Actinomycetota; class Coriobacteriia; order Coriobacteriales; family Coriobacteriaceae; genus Collinsella; species Collinsella sp. AF29-7AC. The sequence continues at coordinate 44,083 of NZ_QRQX01000004.1, read as the reverse complement.
GTGGAACTTGGGCCAGATGGACTCGGGATCCTCTTCCTCCTCCAGAACCGCAGAGCAGGTGCGGCCCGGGGAAAGCAGGCACTGGTCGGTCACGACAAGGGTGCCCTCGCCGTCGACGGTGATGGAGCCGCCCTCGAGGATCATGTCGTCGGGACGATAGCGACGGCAGCCGGAGAGCTCAGCCATCTTGAGGGCGATCTGCTCGTCCTTGTCCCACGGGAAGTACAGGCCGTCGACGAGGCCGCCGTAGGCGTTGAAGTGCCAGTGGTTGGCACGCTTCTCGCCCTTGCCGTTGATGACGTAGGTGGCGGCAGTGTCGCGGAACCAAGCGTCGTCGGTGGTCATCTCGATAACGGTGACGTTCTCGTCGTTCTCGAAGACGGCCTTGCAGTTGGCATAGTCGACCTGGTTGGCGCACATATAGACCGGGGTGAACTCGGAGATGGCGCGGGCGATGGCGGCATACTGCTTCTGAGCAGGCTTGGCGCCGTGGGCCCAGGTGTCGGTGCGGTGGGGCCAGCCCATCCACACGCGATCCTGCGGGGCGAACTCGGCGGGCATAAAGAAGCCGTCGGCCTTGGGGGTGGACTCGGACTCGGTGATCGTACGCATAAGATTTCCTCCAAATCGAACGATCGTTTGCCGCGGGCGGATTACCCGCAGCCTAAAACCAAGAGATGGTAGGCGCCCGTTCCCCGGCAAAGGTCGGGGCGCCCGGCGCCGGTTTTCACGGAGCCGCACCGACGAGCGGCAACGTAACCAAGTGCGTGGAGACAAACGCACGAAGGATACGAAAGAGAGATTGGGGCGGGCGGTGGTTACCGGAGCTATCGCTCGCACCCGCCCCAAGGAATGGTTAGCAAACCTGTCGCTTGGGCACGTCTCCGAAGAGGCTAGAGTGCCCGGAGTCGGGAGCGACAAGCCCGACGAAGCGCACGTTGGTACGCGAGGAGGGTTGGAGCCCCAGAACCGGGTGCTCTAGTTCTCCTCGGCCTCGGCGGCCTCCTCAGCGAGACGCTGAGCTGCCAGCTCGGGAGTGAGGCCCTTGTACTCGGTCTCACGGCCCTTGGCGCTGACGACGCGGACAACCTCGCCGATGAGCAGAAGCACGATGAAGATAACGATCATCGGGAGCTTGTCGCCAATCTCGGCGGCGGAGAGCGGCACCAGCGTTGCAACGATGGCCAGGATCAGCTCGATGCAAGGGATGGCCAGCATGACCTTCATCATGGCGCCCTTAAACGGGAACGTGAAGATACGCTCGCGGTCGGGGTCGTTCTTGCGAAGGTTGAGGAACGCCGGGAACATCGGGATGTAGGTCAGCAGCAGGAAGACGACGGAGGTGCCGAAGAGCATCCAGAAGACGCCGTTGGAGATGGCGTCGATGGGAACGAGCTGCAGACACAGCACCAGGGAGGCAACGACGGCGTTGACCAGGTTGGCGCCGTTGGGCATGTCGTCATCCGAAATCATCGAGGCGAAGACCTTGGGCATGTTGCCGTGCTCGGCAGCGTAGCGGGCGACGGAGTTGACGCCGAAGGACCAGGCGGCCATGTTGGCGAACAGGGTGATCAGGAAGGCGATGCAGATGACCTTGAAGATCATGGAGTCGCCCACCATGGTCTGGACTGCGACAATCATGCCATAGTCGGGGTCGATGGAATCGGCCGGCACAGCAGCGCCGATGCCAAAGCCAGCGAACAGGTAGATCACGGCGATGGACAGGCCACCGACGATGATAGCCTTGGGGATATCGCGAGCGGGATCGGCCATGTCGTCGGTCATGGTGCAGATGACCTCGAAGCCCATGAAGTTAAAGATGATGATCGACAGGTAGCCGAGAGCGTTGGTGTTGGTGAGCTCGGGCAGGAAGGTGGCAGCGGACATGTCGTTCGCAAAACCGTTCTCCATGGCATACCAAATGCCCAAAGCGCCAACGATAACGGCGACGGCGACCTTGATGATGGCGCCACCGTTAAGGACCCACTCGGAGTCGGCCGCCTTGGAGCGGCCCATGAGGTAGACGATCCACACAAAGGCAAGATCGATACCCATCTTGGCGATCAAGTTGAACTCAACGCCAAAGACCATGCCCAAAATGTCGGGGAACATGGTAGCCAGCGAGGCAATCCACAGCGGGTAGTTGACCCAGTAGTAATACGAGATGCGGGCGCCCCATTTGTCGCCCAGGCCATCGCGTACCCAGTCGTAAATGCCGCCCTCGCCGTCATAGGTGGTGCCGAGCTCGGCAACAACCATGCCATAAGGAAGCAGGAAGGTCAGGATCAGGAAGATCCACCAGAAGAACTGCTGGTTGCCAATGGCAGCAGCAGGAGCGGCGGCCTCGCAAACGAAGACGACGCAGATGATGGTCGAAATGACCGTCAAAAAGGAAAGCTTTTTCTTTCCGTCGCTCATGATGAGCTCCTTCGCTCAGTCTTGGACAGATCCGAGGCCCAAGGTACTAAGGCAATTGCCTGAGCCTCGGTGAGCGGGCGACAGGAGACGAGCATCCGCCGCCCGCAAACGTGCGTTTAGCAGGCTTAAGGCTTAGAGCTGCTCGAGAGCCTCGAGAGCGGCGTGGAGCTCAGCCTTGGCGGAGTACTCGACACCCTCGTCGTTGAGCGGGGTGCGCTTGCCCAGGGCGGCAAGGAGAGCACGGATGGAGTGCTTGCGGTTCTCGGCCTCGACCCAGCACAGGGAGCGCTCGGGATCGTCCATGACTTCGTCGACGACCTCCTCGTTGCGGGTGGCCGGCAGGCAGTGCATGAACTTGGAGTTGGGGCCGGCAAAGTTCATCATGTCCATGGTGACCTGATACTTGGGATAGAACACGTCCATGTAGTTCTCGCCCGAGACCTCCTCGTCGTACAGGCCATACCACACGTCGGTGTAGATGAAGTCGGCGCCCTTGATGCACTCGATGTCGTCGGAGATGACGACAGAGCCGCCGGAGACCTTGCAGTTCTCCTCGGCGATGGCCATCATCTGCTTGCCGAACTCGGCGCGCTCCTCGACGGTGCCAACGTGCAGGCCGCCGTCGGGGATCTGGTGGCCCTTAGGTCCAAACTGGACAAACTTCATGCCGACCTTGGAGGCGATGAACATGAGGGAGACGCAGACCTGGGTGGCGTCGCCGATGAAGGCCAGGGTGCAGTCCTCGATCTTCTTGCCCTCGGGGAGGTTCTCGAGCATGGTCATGAGGTCGCCCATCTCCTGCGTGGGATGGTTGAACTCGGACATGCCGTTGATGACGGGCACAGCGGAGCCCTCGGCGAGGCCGACGACGTCCTTGTGACGGTCAACGCGAGCCATCATGATGTCGAGCAGCGAGCCCATAACGCGAGCGGTATCGCCCAGGGACTCGTGACCGCCGAGCTGGATGGTGCCAGGGCCATAGAACTGAGCATGGCCGCCGAGGTCGGTCATAGCGGTCTCGAAGGAAAGACGAGTGCGGGTGGAGACCTGCTGGAAGATCATGCCAAGGCTCTTGTTGCGGAGCAGGTGCGGATAATAACCGTCAACCTTGATGGCCTTCTTCATTGCCAGGCCAAGATCCTCGATAGCCAGGATCTGCTCTTTGGTGAAGTCGTTGGTGTCGATGAAATCCTTAGGCAGTGCCATGTCGATTTCCTTTCCGCCGGTCTTGCCGACTATTACTATGAGGCGCTCGAACATCACGCCTCGTGTTGACAAGACCATCATTCACCCGTATGCAATTTTTACCTAGTTTATTCGGGATTAAAGACTGTTCACGGAGTTACACCCCCTCTAAACCAATATAAACCCGCAGGTAGCCAGCTTGCAGGGGGTTTACTACCTAGAACCGCGAACGGTATACGGCTATGCTGTATCTCGGCGCCTAATCCGCAATGGAACGAAGGGTTGAGACGTCTATATCCCACAAGGTATACAGGGCTCGGCCATAGATGAAATGAGATGGGACGGTGGCAGATGAACACCCTGATGTTCTTCTATACCCTAGCGATACTCGTGATCTGTATTGTGACGGCAGTGCTTTCGCTTGCCGCCTATGCCTCGTCTCGTCGACGCTTCTTTATCTATGGCAGCGGCGTTTTTATTTGCTATGCCATCGAGATGACCGAGATCTTCTTTTTTGAATACACGTTGCAAAACCAGAGTTTTCCAGCCAGCGACTATTACTCAATTAACATGCCTGTGTTGCGGACCTTTGTGGCGACCGCTTCGCAGGCTTTTATTTGGCTCATTGCCATGGATTTGCTCGACAAGCATTCAAAAAAGCAGTTTGTCATTCCCGTCGCAACGTTCTTGCTGAGCGAGCTGCTGATTATCGTCGCTGTCCCCTACGGCCCCATTCATCAATGGCTCTACTACACGATGCGTCAGGTATTCCTTGTTTTCGTGGGGCTATATATCTTTTGGACGGCACGCAAGAGCACACAAGTCGAGCTGAAGGCACGCGTTAACAACCAACGAAAGCACCTGATTATCGGCGCCATTCTGGTCGGGTGCATCGTTGCCGAGGATTTCTACAACATCCTTGTTGTTCCCATGAGCCTGGCACCCTCTTGGCTGCAGCTGTACCTGTCCGAGCGCAACTTTAGCGAGAACATCTTTGCGTGCTACTTTGCGATTCTGCTGATCATCTATGCCTATCACGTGCTTTCGATTCGCATGCAGGAGGCGCCCGAGGAAAAGAACGTCAGCGATCTTGATCGACACATCGAAGAGCAGATGCCCTTCTATCGCAACGCCTACAAGCTCTCCAACCGCGAAACCGAAGTCATGCGTCTGGTTGTGTTGGGCAAATCGAACCAAGAGATCGCTGACGAGCTCTTCCTTGCCGTGGGTACCGTCAAGACCCACATCCACAACATCCTGGTCAAAACCGAGCAGCAAAACCGTACGACCCTGATCCTCCACTTTTGGAAACGATAACCTACCAAAAAGGGACAGGTTTATTTTGGCAGGTTTTATCTGGGCAAATGCCAAAACCGCCGCGAGGGAGCTACTTTCCCTCGCGGCGGTTTTCTAGCAGTAAAACCAAGTGAGTAGGCTTTTGGCGGGATGCCGAGCACGCCCCAAAACGCCACAGCCCTGACCTGCGGTTTTGTTGAGCGTTTGTCGCAATGTGCTCGGCAGATCCAAAAAAGTCTACTCACTTAGTTTTGAGATGCATCAGGCGGGCAAAAAACCGCCGCGAAGGGGGCCCGGCTTCCTTCGCGGCGTTTGTTCGCTGTGGTTATGCGGCGGTTTTGCCCGCTCGCTACTCGCTGTAGCGGGTGGCGATGGCGGCTTGTACCATGCCGGTGCTCATGAGGTAGGTCACCAGGAAGTAGCCGCCGTAGGCTGCCAGGAAAATCGCACATGTGAGGCCCACCGTGCCGCCGATGCTCATGTTGCCAAACGTGCTCACCAGCTCGATGATCACCTTGAGCGCCACAAAGGAGTGCGCCAGACCCACTGCCAGCGGGAACAGGAAGAACACCGCTTGCTGTGCCATCACCGAATGGCGAATCTGGCGGTCGTCACAGCCGATCTGCGCCAGCACGCGATAGCTGCGGCTGCCATCTGCCACGTTGGAGAGCTGCTGGATCGACAGAATTGCCGCGCACGCAACGACCAATACAAAGCCGATGTAAATGGCTAGGTAGCTAATAAGACCGTTCATTTGCGCTGCCTGCGTGTACATCTCGGAGCGTGTGATGAAGGTTCCCCACGACCCCGGCTCCTTGCCGTCAACGAGCAGATTGTCGAGCATGGTGTATTTTATGCTCTCGTCTGCCTTGGTCACATCCATCCCCTGCTTGTAGTTAACGAGCAAATTACTGGCATACGGCTGCAGGTTAAGCTGGGACAACAGCTCGTCGGCAACGACGACGGTACCCGGATTACTGCCCATCGCCGAGTTGGCGATGGCCGCCGTATCTTCGTCCGACTTATCGGTTGCGGGCTTGAGCGTGTGCCCGCCCAAGGTAAGGGCATGGCCGCCGGCCATATACTTGGTGTACATGTCGACCAGCTCGCCGCCCATATCACACGTGAGCAGATACTGGTCGCGGCCAATGCTCACCGGCTCCTCGCCCATCATCTGGCGCAGTTTGTTGTACTGGCTCACCGGCGTCACAAACAGACCCATCGCATCGGCGTTGCTTCCCTCGAGCGCCTTGGGAAGCTTTTCGCCCATGGCCTTGCACATCTCACCCGCCACCACCGAGGGGCCCGAGCCGCCAAGCGGGTAGCTCAGATACGAATCGATCTGCACATGCTCACCGGCAACATCGGCGATATTGACCTTCTTGCCGGTCTCGTTGCCATTATCTGCCGACTTGCCCTTGATACTTTCCGCAACGTTATCGGGATCGATACGGTCACCGTGCCATGCAGAGTACAAATCGACCGTTGCGTCTGCCAGCACCATGCGATCGGCCTCGGAAGGATTGACATACTTCTTGTAGTAGTCGAGCCTATCGGACGCGTAATAGATATACGTCTGCGACATATCCGCCGGCGTATAGCGCTCCAGGTTCTCGTTCATCACGTTGGCGATCGACATGCCGCAGGTCACCGAGGTAATGGCCAGAAACAGGATCATCGCGATAACGCCCATCGAAAAGCACACCGTGTTGACCTTGGCCGCAAGCTGGCGCACGGTAAACATGTTGAGGCCGCGCCAATACACGCTGCGCAGGCTCTGCAGCAGCTTGATGAGCATGCCCGAAAGTCCCCAAAATAGGGCAAAGGTACCCACCGTAACCATGGCCGTGGTGATACCGAACTGGTTCATGGCCTCCTGCAGCTTACCCTCCGTCGCGGTGAGCGGGAACCCGTCGCGCAGCAGACGGTAATAGGCCACGCCCACCAGCACCACGCCCACGACAAAGATGGCAATCGCGATCCAGGGGTTGCGCGTCTTGATGCTCTCGTTGCGACGCTCGGCACCCATAAGCTCGATGGGCCTGGTGCGGCGCACGGCGCGAAGGTTCAGCAGCAGCGTGAGCACAAACATCACGAGCATGCAGGCAAGGGTCAGGTTGAACGCATGCACCGAGAAAAAGAAGTGGAAATTAGCGATCTGCGTCTTAAAGAGCGAGGCCGTAAAGAATGTCATGAGCTGGGAGAGCCCCACGCCCAGCACAATGCCGGCGACAAAAGCGCCGACCGAAACAAATACGGTCTCGAGCGCCATGATCGTGGCGACGCGCCCGCGGCGCATGCCGAGCACCTGGTACAGGCCGAACTCCTTTTTGCGGCGCTTCATGATGAAGTTGTTGGCATACACCATCAAAAAGGCCATGACGCCGGCCAAAAAGTACGTCAGGTAGCCGAGCATGCTGCCCATGAGCTCGGACAGTCCCTCCTCCTTGATGCCGGCAATGTCGACCTGCATCGAGACGGTATTGAAGGCATAGAAGACCGTGACACCCAGGGTGAGCGTCAGCAAGTAGACAAGGTAATCGCGGCCGGCGCGGCGGACGTTGCCCCAAGCGAGTTTACAGAGCATCGGAGCCCTCACCGCCCATCATGGCAACGACCTCCATAATGCGGTCGAAGAACTCTCGGCGGTCGGTGTCGCCGCGGCGCAGCTCGGTGAAAATCTTGCCGTCGCGGATAAACAGCACACGGCTCGTGTAGCTGGCGGCAAAGCTGTCGTGCGTGACCATGAGCACGGTGGCGCGCAGACGGCGATTGAGCGCCTCCAGGCTCTCGAGCAGCAGGCGGGCGCTCTTGGAATCGAGGGCGCCGGTGGGCTCGTCGGCCATGATCATAGTTGGGTCGGTGACGAGTGCGCGAGCCGCGGCAACGCGCTGTTGCTGACCGCCGGACATCTGGTAGGGATACTTGTCGAGCACCTGACTGATAGACAGACGCGCGGCTACATCCTGCACGCGGGTCGAGATCTCTGCCGAGTTTGTGCGGGCGATGGTGAGCGGCAGGGCGATGTTCTCGCGCGCCGTGAGCGTATCGAGCAAGTTGGAGTCCTGGAAGATAAAGCCCAGCTCCTCGCGGCGGAACTGCGAAAGCTTGGCCTGCTTCATGCGCGTCACATCCTGGCCGTTGATGCGAATGGTGCCGCTCGTGGCGCTATCGATGGTCGACACGCAGTTGAGCAGCGTCGACTTGCCCGAGCCCGAGGCGCCCATGATGCCGACGAATTCGCCGCGGTTGACGGTAAAGCTGACATCGTTGAGCGCGCGGGTCACGTTGCCCAGTGCTCCATATACCTTTTCGAGATGCGCGACCTCCAGTACCGGGGTCGCCGTTTGCGTGGTTTGCATACCGAGTCCTTTCTTGCGATTAGTCTACGGCATCTATAGTCGCAAGGAGCCGAGTCGGCTACCATCGATATGGCTTACGCTTGCCTTACCGTTGTGTAAGGTAGTGCAGGGAACGTTTTGATGTTGAGGAAGGGCTCCTGTTGAAGACTGTTCATGTTGCCGCTGGGATCATTCGCAAGGAAGGATCTGACGAGCTGCTTGCCGTGCAGCGCGGCTACGGCAACATGCAGGGACTATGGGAGTTCCCGGGCGGCAAACTTCTGCGCGGCGAGACACCCGAAGACGCCGTGCGCCGCGAGCTTATGGAAGAGCTACAGGTAAAAGTCACCAACCTGCGTGATTTCTACACCGTTGAGTATGACTACCCCGATTTTCATCTCTCCATGGAGTGTTACTACTGCTCGCTCGCCGATGAATCCGATGAGCCCCAGAAACACGACCGCCAGCTTGATATCCGCTGGATTCCACGCACCTCGCTTGCCACGGTGGAATGGATGCCCGCCGACAAGGGGCTCATTGATGCTCTGATTGAGTTAAAGGAAGATCGGCTTGAGGCAAGCTCCGCCGATGACGCCGCGCCCAACACAACCGACAAACCCGCCACCAAACCCAAGCGCGCACCTAAACGCCGCAGCAAAAAGCGTCCCAAGCCCGGTCTGCTCGACGGCATCGATACCTCGGACCTCTCCGCTGACGAGCGCGAACTGGTCCGCCGTCGCGCCGCCATCAAAAAGTCCATGAAGGGCAACAAGCGCGCCAACACCAAGCCCGAGCTGCTCGTACGTCAGCGCCTACGGGCCGCGGGCCTTACGGGCTATCGTTTGGAATGGAAGGTACCCGGCAAGCCCGACATCGCCTTCCCCGGCCGCAAGATCGCCATCTTCGTCAACGGTTGCTTTTGGCACCGCTGCCCCAAGTGCAACCCAAGCCAGCCCAAGCGCAACGTTGAGTTTTGGGAGGCAAAGTTCCGTCGCAACGTCGAGCGCGACCGTGCTGCTGTGGCAGCGCTCACTCAAATGGGCTGGACGCCCATAACCATCTGGGAATGCGAACTCAAAAAAGACCGCATCGACGCCACGATGGAAAAGGTCATCGAGCAGGTGCGCGCCACAGAGCCGCAGCGCTAACAGCGAGCATTCACACGCTCCGCACGTCCGCGCCACATCCACGTCACAAACCTTAGAAAGCCCTTAAGCTCAAAACCTTTCAAGAGTGTTACTCGATACCTCTGACCTGCAGTTTCATCGTAACACTAAACCAGGTTAAGCCTTTCTTTAGCGCTTCTTTGCGGCAGCCGCGGCATAATACTGCCAACGCACGGGACCTAGCAGCAAACCTCGCGCGCAATCTTTTGGTGGACATCGAGGAGGCCGCATAAGCATGCATTCTTCCAATGACGCAGCACAGCAGCCATCCCTAAAACATGCAAACCTTTTCTCCTTCCCCCCGACACAGAGAAACGGCCTCCCCGACTCCCCCACCACAAAAGCCAAACGCTCAACCGACCAGAGCCACAACTTGCGAGCATCCTTCGATAAGCTCCAAGCATCCCTAGACAAGGCGTTCCCCGAACAGGCAAGAGCAATCTAAGCCCATCGCGCTTTATACTGATGCCATGCGAAACATGGATCACATAGAATTGCACCGCGGAGGACGCGAGGAAGCGTTTCCCGAGACCGCCGAAGACTGGCCCTATATTGCCGAACGCGCAGAATTCGCTCGCTATCCGGGCAATTCCGTCCCCTGGCACTGGCATTCCGAAGTTGAGCTTTTCTACATGGAGCAGGGAGCGATCGACTATCGAACGCACGCGGCTCATGAGCACGTACGCTTTGAGGAAGGGTCCGCCGGCTTTATCAACGGCGGCGTTTTGCACAGCACGCTGCAATCACCCAATTCGGCGCCAGCCATTCAAATGCTGCATATCTTTCAGCCGTCGATGCTCGGCGATCCCGCGGGGCGTCTCCAAAAGCGCTACATCAACCCATTGCTTCAATGTCGAGGCGTCGATGTGCTCAAATGGTCGCCCACCAATCCCGACGATATGCCCTTTATCGATTTGCTAAAGAGCTCCTTTAGCCACGACCTTCAACGGCCGCAGAACGAGATGGCGCTTCGAAATAGTTTGTCAGAGCTCTGGATTCAGATTAACGCCAAGACCGAACCGCTCTTTTCTTCCGACGGCGCCTCTTGGATGACCAGCCGCGACGTACAGTTCAAGGCAATCCTGGACTTTATCCGCGCAAACTATGCAGCCGCTATAGATGTGCCCCAGATGGCATCTGCAGCCGGCGTAAGCGAAAGAGAGTGTTACCGCATTATCGAAACTTGTGCAGGAACGACCCCGGCGGCATATCTACGCGCATACCGCATAAACCGTGCTTGCGAACTTTTGGCACACACCACGCGAACGGTACAGACAGTCGCGCGCCAATGCGGATTTATAACAGCAAGCCATCTTGGCCAGGTATTTAGAGAACAAATGGGGTGCACTCCTTCGAGCTATCGAGCAGCGAGGCAGAATCTCGATAGCACCAGGCAGAAATCCCGCTAGCCCTTCTTCTGTCACTGCATCAAACTTGCAGGCAAACAACAGAGAGGAGCAATCATATGAAGCACTTTGACCATATCGTATTTGACGTTGATGGGACATTGGCAGATACAGAAGAAAGCGTTCTGTCATCGCTTGTCCAGATTGTCCAAGAAGAGACCAGCAAAACGCTTCCCCGACACGAGCTTGACTTTGCCCTCGGCATACCCGGCAAGGATGCCCTTGAGAAACTTGGGATCTACTCGCAGGCAACGTTGGATCGCTGGTGCCAAGTTGCCGCCAGCTTTAAAAGCACCATCAGCGTGTTTCCAGGTTTGCTTGAAGTCATCGCAACGCTCGCCGATAGCGGCTGCAAACTTGGCATCGTCTCCTCACGTGCGCGCGACGAATACGCAAAAGAAATTGCACCCCTTGGTTTCGATAAGTATTTTGAGCACATCATCCTTGTCGAAGACACAACCGAACATAAACCCGCACCCGCACCCATGCTCGAATATCTCCGACGTGCGGGCGCGAATCCTGGCAACGTCGTCTACGTTGGCGACACCGTCTACGACGAACAATGCGCAACTTCAGCAGGGGTCAGTTTTGCCCGAGCAGCATGGGGATCACACCAAGATATCCCAAACGCCACCTACAACCTCAAAACCCCCAACGACCTACTAACCCTAACAACCAAATAACCCACGCGTCCCACCCTTTCAGCCCCAACACCACAAGGGCGACGACCTCGAGTAGGTCAACCTGGGAGGGATGAGGGCTTAGTTCCCCAATCTTTCCGCAGGGGGCAAAAAGCAACGTCTTATTTTTCCGGCACTAACGCCACAAGGGCGATTGAGCAGAACGGTTTGGGCGGGTCCCGTACTTAGTTTCCAAAATCATTCCGCAGCGCGAAGGCCCCCGTTGTCAACGCTTCGAAGAAGCGAGACAACGGGGGCCTTCATGCGCGAGGACGTTTTGGAAACTAAGTACGGGACCCGCCCAAACCGTCCGGTGGGATCAGAGTACCCTTGCTGTTACTCTGCTTTGCCCACAGAGTTGAGGTTGGTCATACGGATCTTAACCAGCTCGGTGATCTCACGCATGCCCTCCTTGGCCGGCTTCTTAGGATCGAAGCAGGCGGGGTTCTCAGCCATGTAGGCCATGAAGCCCTTGGTGTAAGCCTGACGCAGCTCGGTGGCGTAGTTAACCTTGCAGATGCCGTTCTTCACAGCCTCGGCAACCTGCTCATCGGGCACACCGGAGGTGCCGTGCAGGACCAGCGGCACGTCGACGGCGTCGCGAATGGCCTTGACCACGGACTGCTCGATGTGAGGATCGCTCGTGTACACGCCGTGGCTGGTGCCAACGCCAATGGCCAGCGAGGTGCAGCCGGTGCGCTCAACAAACTCCTTGGCCTCGGCAGGATCGGTGTAGGGGCTCTCGCCCTCAACCGCGGGACCGTCGTCCTCCTTGCCGCCAACCTTGCCAAGCTCGGCCTCGACGGGCACGCCCATGGCGCGGCCAGCGTCGGCGACGGACTTGGTCAGGGCAATGTTGTCCTCGAAGGACTCGTGCGAACCGTCGATCATGACGGAGGTGTAGCCCGTGCGGAAAGCCTGCATGCAGCGGTCATAGCCATCGCCGTGATCGAGGTGCAGGGCGACGGGCACGGAAGCGCGCTCGGCGGCAGCCTTGACCATGCCGTAGAAGTAGTCCAGACCAGCGGTCTTGATGGTGCCCGGGGTGGTCTGCATGATGACGGGGGACTTGGTCTCCTCGGCAGCGGCCAGAACGGCCATAACAAACTCGAGGTTCTCGACGTTGAACGCGCCGACGGCGTAGTGGCCGGCCTGAGCGTCCTTGAGCATCTTTTCGGTGGTTACAAGTGCCATGAGCGTTTGCTCCTCTCCCTCGCCCGCATCTGGACATCGGGCGTACGTGTCCGCAAGGCGTTTTACCTTGCATTTTGCTGCGCCCATTGTATGAAAATCGCATCTGTCGCATGTACGAGATATCGTCGGCACGCAGGCCAAAACGCTCGTTTTTGAAAAGCAAACGGAAGGGATTCAGGCTAAATTCCCCTATCCGACATTACCGTTTTCAAGCGAATCATCTTTCTTTTATAGAAAAGATAAGTAATCGAAAGGCGTTTACTTGCTCAAAAAGAAAATGAACGAAAATAGACTCAACACAATTCCTGCAAATTTAGGCTGAGGATGGAGCAGCTATGGCCCACGCAACAACCCGAGCTTTCGCCGATGAGCGACGCGCCGCCATCATGGAGATGCTTGAACATAACGCCTCGGTGCAGGTGGCAGAAATCGCCCAGACCTTTGGCGTATCCTCCGTCACCGCCCGCGCCGACCTGGACGCGCTAGCCGAGTCCGGCAAGTTGCGCCGCACGCACGGCGGCGCCGTGTCGCTCCACAAACGCCTAACCGTCTCCACGCAGGATCGCCGCATCAACGTCAACGTTGCCGCCAAGCAAGCCATTGCCCAAAGCGCTATCAGGCTTGTTAACGACGGCGACACGGTGCTTGTCGACTCCGGCACCACGGCACTCGAGTTCGTTCGGCTCCTCGACCAGCGCGATGGCATCACCGTCATCACGGCCGACATTACCATTGCCGATTACATCGACGAGAGCATGCCCTCAGTCGATGTCGTCATGCTGGGCGGGGCACTGCGCAAAGGCCATCGCTATCTGTACGGCCCACTTACCATGCAGGCGCTCCAAATGGTCCACGCCGATCTTGCCGTCATGTGCCCTGGCGCTTTCGTTCCCGGCTGCGGCTTTACCACCGACTTTCCCCAGATGGCCGAGACCAAAGCGGCTATGGTCGGTGCTGCTCGTCAAAGTGTCGCCCTCATGGACGCCAGTAAGGTCAACGGACGTGGCATGTACCGCTTTGCCGAGCTGACCGACGTCAACGCCATCGTGATGGACCGTGACCCCGATCACGCCGTCGCCACCTCAATCGCCGAGATCGTCGACAACGCACGTCCAGCCCTCATCATCGCCACCAGCTAAAAGAAAACCACCACAAAGGTGCCTGTCCCCTTTGTGGTGGTTTGAGCGTTAAAAGTGAACGTGTCGCTACTTGGAGAGCTCGTCGGCGAGGGCCTCGATCTGAGCGCGCGAGGCGTCGTTGAGCGAACCCAGGACGGTCACCTTGTTCTGCGCCAGGGTGATGTCCTTCATACCCTCGAGCTCCTTGGTCATAACCTTGGCAGCTGCAGGCGCCCAGGAACCGGCCTCGACAAGCGCCACGGTACGGTTCTGATAGGCATGCTCGGCGAGCGTGTGGATGAAGGTGCTCATGAACGGGAAGATCTCGCCCTGATAGGTGATGGAGGCGAGCACCAGGCGGTCGTAGCGGAACGCGTCCTCAACGGCCTCGGCCATGTCGTCGCGAGCCAAGTCAAAAACGGAGACCTTCTGGCCGCGAGCCTCGAGCGCTGCGGCGAGCTCCTCGACGGCGGCCTTCAGGTGGCCGTAGACGCTCGCGTAGGCAATCGTGATGCCCTCGTCCTCGGGCTGATAGCTCGACCAGGTGTTGTAGGTGTCGAGGTAATAGCCCAGGTTCTCGGTAAGAACGGGACCATGGAGCGGGCAGATGATCTGGATGTCCAGGTCGGCGGCCTTCTTGAGCACGGCCTGCACAAACTTGCCGAACTTGCCCACGATGCCAAAGTAGTAACGGCGCGCCTCGCAGGCCCACCCTTCAGGATCTTCGATGTCGTTAGCGCCAAACTTGCCAAAGCCGTCGGCACTAAAGAGCACCTTGTCGGTAGCCTCGTAGGAGAAGAGTACCTCGGGCCAGTGAACGTTGGGGGCGCCGACAAAGGTCAGGCTGTGGCCGCCCAGATCAAGCACGTCACCCTCTTTGACAACCATCTTGCGCTCGGGGAAGTCGGTGCCAAAGTAGTTGACCATCATGCGGAAGGCGCCCATGCTTGCCACAATCTGCGCCTGGGGATAGCGCTCCATAAAGGCGGCGATGCCGGCGGAGTGATCGGGCTCCATGTGATGGATGACCAGGTAGTCGGGCGTGCGGCCGTCGAGTACGGTCTCGAGGTTGCCGAGCCACTCGTCGACAAATCCGCCATCGACCGAATCGGCGACAGCGATCTTCTCGCCCAAGATAACGTAGCTGTTGTATGCCATACCGTTCTCGGACACGTCGTACTGGCCCTCGAACAGGTCGATGTCATGATCGTCAACGCCAATGTAGCGGATATCCTTGGTGATCTCCATCAGGCAAAGCCTCCTAGATAGACAAATGAACCCGTCTATCATAGCACTCGCCTTCATAGTCACGGCTATCTGCCGGCATCCTTACCGATTGTTATTGATATGCAACGCCGAGCCGTTGACCTGCGAAAACTATGCGCGCGGCGCTGCCGTGGTGTGTCGAACGATGAGCTGACCGGGAATACGAATGGCGACGGTTTTGTCCGATGCCCCCGCCTTGGGAACTGCGCGCTCGAACACCTCGCGCCCGCGCTGATGCAGATCGAATCGAACGGTCGTGAGCTCGTTATGTGCGACAAAGTCGTCGAGCGAGTCATCGACGCCCACCACGCTCACGTCCTCGGGCACGCGCAAGCCGCTATCGCGCAGCGCGGCAATGGCGCCGTTTGCCATCTGGTCGTTTGCCGCGTAAATCGCCGTCATGGTGCGGTCGTGCTCAGCCAAGTACCGAGCGGCCTCGTAGCCGCTGTTGGCAGACCAGTCGCCCTCGAGTGGCTCTACCGTCTCGATGTGTTTACGCTCGAGTGTATCTTGCCAACCGGCGCGACGAAATTGCTCGTCGACCGAGAACGACGGGCCGCCAATATAGCGAATCTGCTCGTGCCCCAGCTCAAACAGGTGATCCATAAGCAATAGCGAGCAGCCGTAATGGTCGGAATCGACCGTGGTCACGCGCGGATGCGCGTACATGGTAACGATGACCGTTCCAATGCCCGGCAACGGATCGAACGTCTCGAAATCGGGCGCCATGCGACTCATGCCGATGATGATACCGTCCACGGGCAGCGCGGCCATACGACGCGTGGCCTCGGCAAGCGAAAACTCCTCGCTCTTGGACATCTCGACCAGCGTGATGGCGCAGCCGTGCTCGCGGGCCGCGCTGGCGATGCCGTCGATCATTGAGAGGTTCCCAAACTTGGTGACATCGTTGACGCACAGCCCGACCGAATGGTAACGGCCGTCGCGCAGCGAGCGACCGGCATAACTCGGACGGAAGCCGAGCTCTTGCATAGCGGCTTGCACGCGCTGGCGCGTCTGCTCGTTAACGTTGGGCAAGCCGTTGGCGACGCGCGAAACCGTCTGCTGCGAAACGCCAGCAGCGCGGGCGACGTCGGCCATGGAGACCGGACGCGAACTGGTATCGTTGGACGGGCGCCTTGCCACAGGATCACCTTCACCCTTGAGAGATCTGAATAGCGTGAATGCCGGCCCGGGCAGAAATACATCCCGCGCCGAGGCCCGCTATCGTCGGACGCATGTTAACGTACTCTACTTTTTCTATCTGCATCTCTTCTGCTTTATAAGTCCATACGGCAGTACCGTTCACGGCTGAATTTCTACCGGTTACCAGATTCTCAAAAAGTGATAAGTGTTGTGTTATGAGTACGTTAACATAGCCCGTAACGTGCGGCATCGTAGATGCTGAGTTTATGCCGCTTCAGATTGTTAACGTACTCACTACGACGGAAAACTCGTCAGCATGCGCCAAGGAAAGGACCCTCATGACCACCCCCGACGAAAAGACACTCGCCACGCTCACCAAGCTGTTTGAGGAGGAGTTTGGCCCCATCGGCGATCGCCAGGTGCTCTATGTGCACGCGCCCGGCCGCTCCGAGATCAGCGGCAACCACACCGACCACGAGGGCGGCCACGTTATCGCCGGCTCGCTCGATGTCGCCGTCGACGGCATCGCCGTGGCAACCGATTCCAACAAGGTCCGCGTCGCCGACGAGGGCTACCCCACGTTTGAGATCGCGCTCGACACGCTAGACGTTCAGGAGTCCGAGAAGGGCACGTCCGCGAGCCTCGTCCGCGGCATGGCCCACGAAATCGCTGCTCTGGGCGTTGAGCCCCAGGGCTTCGACTTCGCCTTCACCTGCTCCGTCCCCTCGGGCGGCGGCCTTTCCAGCTCTGCCGCCGTCGAGGCCGCGTACGGCCGCGCCATGGAGACGCTCTGGGGCGCGCCCGCCATTGAGCCCGTCGCGCTCGCCCAGATGAGCCAGCGCACCGAGAACAACTATTACGGCAAGCCCTGCGGTCTGATGGACCAAGCCGCCGTGTGCCTGGGCGGCCTCGCCTACATGGACTTTGAGGACCAGGCTCAGCCTAAGACCCAGAAGCTCGAGCTCAACTTTGAGGATCACGGCTATGCGCTCGTGCTCGTTAAGGTTGGCGCCGACCATGTGGCGGCTACCGACGACTACGCCGCCGTTCCGCGCGAGATGCAGGACGTCGCCGCCGAGTTTGGCAAGGCACGCCTGTGCGAGGTCAACGTTGCCGACTTTGACGCCAAGCTCCCCGAGCTGCGCGCCAAGCTGGGCGACCGCGCCTGCCTGCGCGCCGTTCACTACTGGTACGAGAACGGCCTGGTCGACAAGCGCTGGGCAGCCCTGAACGCTGGCGACATTGACCAGTTCCTGGTCCTGACGCGCGAGTCCGGCGCCAGCTCTGCCATGTACCTGCAGAATGTTGTTGCCAAGCTGGGTTCCGAGCAGCCTTCCATGTATGCCCTGGCGCTGGCCGAGCACGTGCTCGACGGCCGCGGCGCCGTCCGTATCCACGGTGGCGGCTTTGGTGGCACCATCCAGGCCTTCGTGCCGCTCGATCTGGTCGACACCTTCATTGCCAAGATGAACGGCTGGCTGGGCGAGGGCTCTGCCCGTCACTACGCCATCTCTGACAAGGGGGCTTACGCGGCATGGCTGTAATGACTGACGTGCGAGAGGCCGCGCAGAACCTGATCGAGTACGCCATCCACCGATCGATGATCGGCCAGGACGACCGGATCTGGGCATACAACACCATTTTGGAGTGCATCGGCGCCACGGGTCCCGCACTCGATATGGCCTGGGCGCTCCAGGTTGAGAAACTCTCGCTCTTGCACCCCAATACCCTGCCCGACTTTGATCTTGAAGGCACGCTTGCCGCGCTTTCCGAGGCCGCCGTTACCAACGGTGCCGCCGAGGACACGGCGTCAGGCCGCGACCGCATCGCCATGCGCATCATGGGTGCGCTCATGCCGAGGCCTTCGGTTGTAAACGAGGAGTTCAACGGACGCATGGGCGTCAACGAGCCCCGCGCCGCAACCGACTGGTTCTACGGCCTGTGCTGCGACGCCGGCTACGTGCGCCGTGCCGCCATCGCGCGCAACATCAAATGGAGCACCCCCACCAACTGGGGCGATCTTGAGATCACCATCAACCTCTCCAAGCCTGAGAAGGACCCACGCGATATCGCCGCGGCTGGTGCCGCAAAGAACACGGGCGAGAAGTATCCCGCCTGCCAGCTCTGCATCGAAAACGAGGGCTATCCCGGACGCTCCGCCGCAGCCGACGGCGGCGCTCACCCCGCTCGCCAAAACCTGCGCATTATCCCCATCCAGCTCAACGGCGAGCGCTGGGGCTTCCAGTACAGCCCGTACGCGTACTTTAACGAGCATTGCATTGCCATGAGCTCCGAGCATCGTCCGATGCACGTCGACCGCAAGGGCCTGACCTGCCTGCTCGACTTTGTGGACCTGTTCCCGCATTACTTCATCGGCTCCAACGCCGACCTGCCTATCGTGGGCGGCTCGATTCTGTCGCACGACCACTTCCAGGGCGGCGCGCACGAGTTCCCCATGATGCATGCCACCGAGGTCTCGCAGTTTAGCATGCCCGGTTTTGACCAGGTCACCGGCACTGTGCTGCAGTGGCCGCTCTCGGTGCTGCGCCTGCGCTCGCATGACCGCGCTCAGCTGCTCGACGCTGCCGAGAAGATTATCCTCGCCTGGCGCGAGTGGACCGACGAGTCTGTGGGCGTTATCGCGCACACGGCCGACGGCGTAGCGCACAACACCGTGACGCCCGTCATCCGCCGCGTCGACTCCCGCGGCAACGCCGGCGGCGAGATTTACGAGGTCTACCTGGCGCTTCGCTGCAATATCACGACCGACGAGCATCCGCTGGGCGTTTTCCACCCGCATGCCGAGTACCATCACATTAAGAAGGAGAACATCGGCCTGATCGAGGTCATGGGCCTGGCCATTCTGCCGCCGCGCCTGGTTCCCGAGCTCGGCGCTGTCCGCGAGCACCTGCTGGCAGCCAAAGCCGATACCAGCTACGACCTTGCCAGTGCGCTCGAGGGCGACGACCTTTGCCGCAGCCATGCCGCGTGGGCCGAGGACGTCTATGCCCGCCGCGCCGACGAGCTTACGGCGGATAGCGCCATCGGCATCCTGCACGAGGAAGTCGGCGTAGTGTTTGGCCACGTGCTCGACAACGCCGGCGTCTTTAAGTGGGACGAAGCCGGCCGCGCCGCCCAACAGCGCTTTATCGACTCACTGTAATGATCCCCTGGGGACGAAGGAAAACGGATCATTTCGTCTTCAAGACAACGGCGCCCGCCGGCAACATTGCCAGCGGGCGCCGTTTTTGCGTGTAGTCATTGGGGACGCTCTTAAACGACTAGTCAAACAAGAACGTCCCCAACGACTAATGAATCGAGCGTGGAAAATCTCCCACTTTGAGCTCGCATGGGCACCAAAAGCAGGAGATTATCCACGCTCATTCTATTAGGAGTCGCAACCGCTACAACTCTACGACCTCAACGTTGCTGTAGATCTCGTCCCAGCGGTCCATGACCAGGTGGCCGGTCTTGGGATCCATGGCGTTGAGCTTACCGCAGGTATTGGCGGTCTTGAGCACCGTGACGTCGTCGGCACCAGCAGCAATGGCATGCGCAAAACCGGCGATGGTCGAGTCGCCGGAACCCGTTGCGTTCACAGCCGCAATCGCGGGCGTCTTGGCGCGGAACGCGCGACCCTCATGGAAGCCCACCGAACCGGCAGCGCCCATCGAAACGACAACCCAGGGGATACCGGCAAAGCGGCCATCGGCGGCAAGCGCCTCGCGCAGGGCATCGACATCATCGGTCGTAAAGGACGTACCCAGTAGGCCGTTAATCTCGGTCAGGTTGGGCTTTACGAGCTCGGGCTTGGCATCGGACTCCAGCGCTGCCTCCAGCGATTCACCCGAGGTGTCGAGCAGCACCTTGGCGCCCGCCTCCTCGGCGATCTTGACGAGCTCGGCATAGTAGCCGGCATCGACGCCACGCGGCAGCGAGCCCGAAAGCGTCACAACGTCCGCCTTCGCTGCAAGCTCGGCGAACTTGGCCGTAAAGGCCTCGAGCTCGGCCGGGGCGATCTGCGGGCCGCTCTCCAGCAGCTCGGTCTGATTACCCTCGTGCAGAATATTCAGGCAAATGCGCGTCTCACCGGCGATGGGCACAAAGTCGTTCTTGACGCCGTCGGCATCCATAAGCTCGGCCATATAGGCACCCATGTGGCCGCCGAGCAGGCCGGTCGCGAGCACATCGTCGCCCAACTGCAGCAGCACACGGCTCACGTTGAGGCCCTTGCCGCCAGCGGTCTTTTCGGGCGTCACGCGGTTCACGTCGTCGATGATCAGCTTGTCGAGTTGATAGCGCGTATCGATCGACGGGTTCATGGTAACGGTCAGAATCATGTTGAACTCCTGTTCCGGGGCGGCATAACCCGCCCCAAACATACGATAACTCGTTAAAGGATCTCGATCTCAAAACCGCGGGTGACGGTCTCCCCCGGCTTGGCAACCAGGCAGCCACGCTTGTGCTCCAGAATATCGTCCTCGTCGGAGCAGGTGGACAGGCCGCCCCACGGTTCCACGGCCACAAAGTCGCCCTCAGGCTTGCTCCATACAATCAGGTACGGCATATCGGGGAACGTCAGGCGCACGCCCTTGTCCTCGGTTTTCTTGGTCAGCGTAACCACGCGGCTCTCGAGCACGTCGAAGATGGTCTCGGCAAAGTCAAAGAGTTCGTGGGTCAGCGGCAGGTTCTGGCCGATCATGGGGTTCTTGCTGCGATGCTCAACATCAATCAGGCCCGTCGAGGGGACGGCAGTACAAAGCTCGGCGGCCTCACGCTGTTCAAAACGGAGCTCGTAATCGTCATAGGACTCGCCCTCGTCGAGCGGGCACTTAAAGCCGGGGTGACCACCCACAAAGAATGGCATGTCCTCGGTACCCTCATTGGTCACCTCGTACGACACGGCCACCTTTTCCGAAGCGATCGTGTAACGAGCAACAATCTTAAACGGATACGGATACTGCTCGAGCAGCTCGACGTGGTCGGCAGAGCTTAGGCTCAGCGCAACCATGTTGTCGCCCTGCTCCTCGAGCTTCCACTCCTGCTTGCGAGCAAAGCCGTGGCGGGCAAGCTTGACCTCGCGGCCGCCCATGGTCATCGCGCGGCCGTTACGAAGGCCACCGCAGATCGGGAAGCAAATGGGCGCCTGGCCCGACCAGACCGAAGGATCGCCCTGCCACAGGTACTCGCGACCGTTGGCTTTAATCGAAGTGAACGATCCGCCAGCCGTGCTCAGTGTCACACGAACAGGACCGTTATCAAGAACAAACTCCATAGGAGCCTTCCCTTTCGTACGCCAGCCCGCCGAGTCAGTGGGGCTGATAGAAAACCGGCCCGCGCCCCCTCACAGAAACGCGAGCCGTCAATTGAAAAGCTGCAGAATGCCGGGTACCGCCTGGAGCGAAGCACTCAAGCCCAGCAAGCAAACGTGTTATCGGAGCAGCTTACCGAACCGACGGCTTCGCAACAACAGCGGTAACCCCACAGGTCACTCAGACATCAGCGAGAAGCCAGCTTGCCCGCCAGATGGCTTCGCAGCGTCGACCCGTTACGCGGTTTGGTAAAACCGCGTAACCTCCTTAGTCATGATACTCGCCGCGGTCCCACTTCTCGAGGAACTCGTCAAAGAAGTGCGGGTCAGCCTGAGCCTCGGCGTCGGCCTTATTGCAGGCGTCGATCTTGGCGATCAGGGCATCGTGCTCTGGGGTCTTCTCGTAGGGCTCCTCCAGGAAGGCAAGCATAATGTCGGCCATCAGGAACTCGCCGGTAATCTTGCCGCCAAAGCCCACGATGTTGGCGTTGAGCTCGCGACGGGCATACAGGGCGGAGGTCATGTCGCGAACCAGGGCGCAGCGGGCGCCGGGAACCTTGTTGACGGCGTTGGTGATGCCGATGCCGGTGCCGCACAGGGCCACGCCAAAGTCGGCCTTGCCGCTGGCAACGGCCTCGCCCACGGCCTTGCCGTAGATGGGATAGTGCGTACGGGTGTGGCTGTAGGTGCCGCAGTCGAGCACCTTGTAGCCAGCCTGCTCCAGGCGGTCGGCCAGATAGATCTTCTCGTCCGTAACGATATGGTCGCAACCGATTGCGATGGTCTTCTTCATCAGAACGTCCTTTCGTCTGAATTCACAAGTTGAGGTAGAAGTTCGAGTTCTCGGTGGCTCTCGTTAGGCCATCTTGTTGAGCATGTCGACACGGATCTGGTGACGGCCGCCGGCGTACTGGGCGCGCAGGAACTCGCGGGCGATCTTCTTGGCGACCTCGGTGCCCACAACGCCCGGGCCCATGGTGACCATGCGCGAGCCGTTGTGCTCGCGGGTCATGTAGGCGGAACGCTCGTCGGAAATGTTGGCGACGACCATGCCCTTAATCTTGACGGCGGCCATATAGGAGCCGACGCCGTACTTATCGAATGCGAAGCCCTGGGAATCCTTGTGCTCCAGCAGGTCCTTGGCAACGGCGGTGGCGGAATCGACAAAGTCCGCGGCAGGGGTCTCGGAATAGTCGACGACCTCGTGACCGTCGGCGATGAGCATCTCCTTGATGGACTCCTTCATCGACATGCCGTCGGCATCGGAAGCGATTACAACCCTCATGACATCCTCCTTGAGAGATACGCAGGTGCGTAGTTTCTGTTTGGAAGTGTTGAATCGTATTCAGGTCCGGGCATCTGAATGTGCGGTTCTTCACTGTTCATGTTTATTTGAACACATTCGAACAGCGACTGCAACCATTATTTGTTTATCTTTGTTCTTTTTTGAACAAATACCATTCACGGATGATTGCTGACCGTTTGGGTCTGGCGCGGACGTAGTGACCATGTGTTCAACAAACAAAAGGGCGGCCGAGAACATGTCTCGGCCGCCCTTCTTACGGTTGATCTTCCAAAGATCGCGTTGCCGCCTACTCAGACTGCCCGCTCTTCTTGGCATGTTTGGACGGAGCACTCAAGAAACGACCCATCAGATAGTTCGCGGGACCGGAGACATCGATCCCCAGCAGCACGTGTCCTAGCCATAGGAACGCCACGAGCACCAGTAGAGGAATCACACACGAGGTCACGATCATCACAATGACGCCTTCGATGAGGTCGGTCACCTGCTGCACGATCTTGTCGGTCATCTGCTTGGCACCGCTGGTCACCGACGTGACCAGGCTCGAAGCCCCGTCAGTCAACTGCTCGAGCACGTTTTTGGACTCTGTAGACTCGGTCTTTTTCTTGCTTGCTTTGGAGCTGTCGCTATCTGCCGCACTCGCAGCGTCGGCCGCCTTTTGCTCGGCCTGTTCAATGCTGACGCGATATGTCTCGTCGACCTTTTGCGATACCCACACGCTTGCAGGCACCAACGCCATGCCGATCATGGCGACTACCAGCACGCGGGTCGCCACGCGGCGCAGGACGGCACTCGTGCTCCAGCGTCCGTGAATGCCAAGCGAGACCGCAAAGAGCACCAACGCAAACGGAATTAAGATGCCCAAGCCAACCGACCACAAAATCGTGAGCAAGTATTTCTCTAGGTATAGCACGGCAAGCACGATACCGAGGTTGCCTGAAAGCTGTGCGAGCTGCTCGGCAACCGGCGTTCCCGTATCTCCAGGCAGCGCCGTGATGCCCGCAGACAGGGCAACGCACGAGGTCGTGAGCGCCAAAACGTTGCCCTTCTTTTGATCGATAACCTCGATGGTGGAGTCCCAAGTCTTGGTATCGGCAAAATGCGGGCGCGCGACAAAGCCCGACAGGAGCGCCATAACCACAAGGGCGACGATGATGCCAATCTGCAGTTTTTTGTTTGCGCACACGACATCGGACAGGCTGGGCTGCAGCTCGGTTACTGTCGTGTGCTCGGTTATCTGGACAGGACGCCCATGAGCTATCTCGTGCGCGTCTCTTTTTTGTATTGACCCGTTATCCGGCATTTGGATACCTCCTCATTCCGGCCTGTATTGCGGTGGAAAGTATACCCACCCATCGAAAAACCGAACGGCAGGAGGCGCAACAAGCTGCTGCATGATCCGCCCGCCATGAAATGGGCCCATCTACTACGTTTAACCGCCCATCCCCGACCATGCCACAAAGCGAAAAAACAAAACCGCAGGTAGAAGTCCTGCGATTTTTCATGAAACGCGGGTGTGTTCGAGGGTGTCGGGTTAAACGTAGTAGATGAGCCAGTTTCGTGGCGAGCGCTGCCAACCGATCCTCCGGGGACGGGAAAAGCGGGTCATTTGGGGCTGTCGGCCCCTATTTCGCCGCAACCTAGATAGGTGGGATACAAAAAACCCTGCCGCGGATAGCGGCAGGGTTTTTGGAAGGGGACGAGGTTGTGAGGGTTCGTTAGGCGAGCTTGGCCTCGAGCTCAGCGATGCGCTTGTAGGCATCGATGGTAAAGCGGGTCTGCTTCTCCAAGATCATGGTGGTCATGAGGGTGTCCTGAGCGTGGGCCATGATGAAGGTCATCTCCATCTCGCCGCCGCCGGCCTCCTGCGAAAGCAGCTTGGTCTGCGTGTCGTGGGCGCCAATGAGTGCATCGCTCGCATCCTTGTGCAGCTGTTCGGCCTTCTCAAAATCACCCTCGCGAGCAGCATCGAGCGCTGCAAGCAGATCAGTCTGGGCGTCACCCGCGTATGCGACGATCTCGAATCCAACCATCGAGATTTCTTCTTTGGTTGCCATATTGCGTTCCTTTCACATATGAACCAATGGAGAGCATCGCGTCCGGGCATACGCGCTGCGTTGTGTATGACAGAAACATTAACATTCAAACAAAACAGAACAATGCAAAACGCAATTTCGAGCTATGAACGGTCGATTTTCGCCCGTGAACGGTTTTTAAACCAATGCGAACAATATCGAACACAATTAGTGGCAACCCAAACAGGTCCACACCCTAGCGTACATCGCGCACCGTATCACCCTCTACGAGCATGCCGGGGATCAGCATGTGCTCCACGCCAGACGCACCCCCCTCGGCGCCGGCAATCTTGTCGACAGCCCACATGCCGACGCGCTTGTTGTCAAAGCGCACCGTGGTCAGGCGACGGTCGGGCACGATGTCGCCCAGACTATCGTCAACACCCACTACGCTCACGTCCTGGGGCACGCGCTTCCCGCGCGACTCGAGCCCGCGAATGCAGCCGTAGGCCATGGCATCGTTGGAAGCATAGATGGCGGTACAGGTCGGATCGTCCGCTAGAGCCTGACCGGCAGCATATCCGCTCTGTGCCGTCCAATCGCCACGGACGAGTCGCGGCGGCTCAATACCATGTGCGCGCAGTGTCTCACGCCAGCCTTCCTCGCGCTGCATGCCCGAAAGCGAGCGCTCGGGGCATGAGATAAAGTGCACGGTCTTGTGCCCCTGCACCAGCAAGTACTCGACCACCTGGCGCGAGCAATCGAACTGGTCGTTATCGACCGTTGAACAGAGCGGGTGCTCCAGCATGGTAACGAGCACCGTCTGCATACCGGGCAGCGGCTCGAAGGTGCCAAAGTCCGCCGGCATGCGATTCATGATCACAACCATGCCATCCACCGGAAGTGCGCTCATGCGCGACGATGCACTCTCGAGGGTATACGGATGCCCGTCTACTTTAGTTAGGGTGATGGCATAGCCGTGTTTGTCGGCCGCAGCGGTAAAGCCCTCCATACGGTCGAGGTTGCCGGTGCCGGTAATGTTGAACATGGCGACACCGACGGTCTTAAACTTGCCGCGGCGCAGCGATCGACCGGCAAAATTGGGACGATACCCCAGCTCGCGCATGGCGGCACGCACGCGCTCCTTGGTCTCGGGGCGCACGCTGGGCGAATCGTGCACGGTGCGCGAGACCGTCTGCTCCGAGACGCCCGCGAGACGCGCCACGTCCTTAACGGAAACCGATTTTTTAACAGCGGCCATAGGTCGATCTTTCTATGTCAACGATGCCATTGGCGGCACCCTACGCAGTCAAATGAACGCCTTCAAGTATATCCAACACCTCCCCCACAATACGTTTACCACCTAAAACCTACCGTTCACCGACAATCTTGCTTCCCCGAACGGCTTTTGTCGCCCAAATGTTAACGTTGCCATTGTGCAAACACAGAGCCACCGGGCGGCTCAAACGTTTACGCACAAAGAATCGACGGTTCGCAGGCACAGGAACCACCGGTTCGCGTCTTTTTTTGTGTCGCAAAATGGCAACGTCAACATTTTGGCAACCGAACGTCAAAAGCTACCATCGTTGCTAACCCACCGACTCTTAGGAGCTTTGCATGGAGCAACTCATCGCCACTATCGAAAAGGGCCAGCCCTTTTTCAACGCGATCGCCCGCAACAAGTACCTCAAGGCGATCCGCGACGGTTTTATCTCCGTCATCCCCATCATCATCTTCTCGTCCATCTTCTGCCTCGTAGCCTCGGTCCCCAACATCTGGGGTTTCTACTGGCCCGATGACATCAACAACGCCCTGTGGAAGTGCTACAACTACTCCATGGGCATCCTGGCAATCGCCTGTGCCGCCACCACCGCCAAGCACTTCGCCGACGCTCAGAACCGCGACCTGCCCAAGAACAACCAGATCAACTTTATCTCATGCATGTGCGCGGCCATCATCGGCTTCTTGCTCCTTTCGAGCGACACCATCGCCACGGACGCCGCCAGCGGCTTCAACACCACCTACCTTGGTTCCAAGGGCCTGCTGACTGCCTTCATCGCTGCGTTTGTGACCGGCATCATCTACAAGTTCTTTATCAAGCGCAACATCACCGTCAAGATGCCCGAGCAGGTTCCGCCCAACATCTCGCAGACCTTTAAGGACATCATCCCCTTCTCCGTCTGCATCGCCGTCTTTTGGGTCTTTGACATCGTCTTCCGCGCTGCCTTTGGCTTCTGCTTTGCCCAGGGCGTCATCCAGGTGTTCCAGCCCCTGTTCACCGCTGCCGACGGCTATATCGGTCTCGCTGTGATCTACGGCGCCATGAGCCTGTTCTGGTTCGTCGGCGTCCACGGCCCCTCGATCGTCGAGCCCGCCATCGCCGCCGCCCTCGTTGCCAACATGACCGACAACCTGGCTGCGTTCCAGGCTGGCCAGCACGCTTCCGCTGTCCTGACCCAGGGTGCCCAGTACTTCGTCGTCTGCATGGGCGGCACCGGCGCCACGCTCGTCCTGGTCTTTATGTTCTGCTTCCTGGCCAAGTCCCAGGAGATGCGCGCCGTCGGTAAGGCCGCTATCGTCCCCGTGTGCTTTGCCGTTAACGAGCCGCTGCTGTTCGCCGCGCCCATCGTGCTCAACCCCGTCTTCTTTGTCCCGTTCGTCTTTGCCCCGATCGCCAACATCTGGATCCTCAAGATCTTTATCGACTTCTTGGGCATGAACGGCTTTATGTACACCCTGCCTTGGACTGTCCCCGGCCCCATCGGCACCATCATGGGCTTGGGCTTTCAGCCGCTCGCCTTTGTGATGCTCGCCCTTATCCTGGTCGTCGACTTTGTTCTGTACTATCCGTTCTTCCGTGCCTACGACGCCCAGAAGTGCACCGAGGAGGCCGAGATCTCCCAGGAGGAGCTCGCCGCCAAGAACGCCGCAAAGGCTGCCAAGCTCAACGATGCCTTCCAGGGCAAGGCCGACGCCAAGAGCGTTGCCGCCGGCGCTGCTGCCGAGGCCGTGAAGTCCGATACCCCCGCCGTTCCCGCAGCACCCGCTGCCGAGGCAACGACCGCCAGCGACCTCAACGGCAAGCGCGTGCTCGTGCTCTGCCAGGGTGGCGGCACCTCGGGCCTGCTCGCCAACGCGCTGGCCAAGGCTGCCAAGGAGCGCGGCATTAACCTCGAGACCGCTGCCGAGGCCTATGGCAACCACGTTGACATGCTCCCCGACTTTGATCTGGTCGTCCTGGCCCCGCAGGCCGCCAGCTACCTGGCCGACCTGCAGAAAGACTGCGAGCGCGTAGGCAACAAGTGCGTCGCCTGCCGCGGTAAGCAGTACATCGAGCTCTCCCAGAACGGCGACAAGTCTCTCGCCTTCGTGAGTGAACAGCTTTCGAAGTAAGTAACGCCCAGGGCCAGCCGACCATACACAGCCGGCTGGCCCTTCGATTTAGACGATTGGATCATCATGTCCGTTAACCCTGCTAGCGTCACCAATCCGCCTGCGCAGTTTCCCGAGGACTTTGTCTTTGGCGGCGCCACCGCTGCCTACCAAGTAGAGGGCGAGACCCGCACTCACGGTAAGGGCAAGGTCGCCTGGGACGACTTCCTGGAGGCCCAGGGGCGCTTTTCCCCCGATCCCGCTTCGGACTTCTACAACCAGTACCCCGTCGACCTGGAACTGTGCGAGGAGTTTGGCATCAACGGCATCCGTCTCTCCATTGCCTGGAGCCGCATCTTTCCCAACGGGACCGGCGAGATCAACCCCGAGGGCGTCCAGTTCTATCACGACCTTTTCGCCGAATGTCACAAGCACCACGTTGAGCCGTTTGTCACGCTGCATCACTTCGATACGCCGCTGTCCCTCTTTGAGAAGGGCGACTTCCTCAACCGCGAGACCATCGACGCCTTTGTGGACTTTGCCACCTTCTGCTTTAAGGAGTACGCCGACCAGGTGACCTACTGGTTCACCTTTAATGAGATCTGGGCCGATGCCTCCAACACCTACATCGAGGGCACCTTCCCCGGTGGCGTCAAGGCGCATCTGGCCGAGGCCTTCCAGTGCGAGCACAACATGATGCTCGCCCACGCCAAGGCAGTACTGGCCTTCCACAACGGCGGTTTTAAGGGCAAGATCGGCGTCATCCAGTCGCTGGAGTTTAAGTACCCGCTCAACGAGAACGACCCCGCCGACATCAAAGCTGCTAATAACGAGCACGTGTTGCAGAACCAGTTCTTGCTCGACGCCACTTTCCGCGGCGACTACGCGCCTGACACCTTGGAGTGCGCCAACCGCCTGGCTGCCGTCTCGGGCGGCACCATCGAGATTCTGGACGAGGACCTCGAGATTATGCGCGAGGCCGCGCTCTACAACGACTACCTGGGCGTTAACAACTATCAGTGCCGTTTTTTGAAGGCTTACGATGGCGAGAACGACCTGCACCACAACGGTACGGGCGAGAAGGGCACCGGCCGCTGGCGCGTTAAGGGTATTGGCGAGCATGTGAACAAGCCTGGCATCCCCACCACCGACTGGGACTGGATCATCTATCCCGAGGGCCTGTTCGATCTGCTCGTCTACATTAAGCAGCGCTACCCCAACTACAAGCAGATCTTCATCACCGAGAACGGCATGGGCTACAAGGACCCCTACAAGAACGGTTTTGTGGACGACCAGCCGCGCATCGACTACATCGAGCAGCACCTGCGTTGGCTGCTCAAGGCCATGGAGGTGGGCGTCAACGTGGGCGGCTACTTCCTGTGGAGCCTGCAGGATCAGTTCTCCTGGACCAATGGCTACAACAAGCGTTACGGCTTCTTTTACGTTGACTTTGAAACCCAGAAGCGCACGCCCAAGGCAAGCGCCTACTGGTACAAGCACGTGGCGCAGACCCGTCGTCTGGACTAGTGGCTGGCGGGGTTGCCCGCTCACACAACCTGTCCCCATTTCTCAGCCGGGGGCGGCACGTCACACGGCGCGCCGCCCCCGGTCTTTTTGTTTTTGGGCTGGTCGGGAGCCGTTTGTCTCGATCTGTAACATCTAGCCGAGTTTTTTGGTCCTAGCTGTTACAGATTGAGACGAACAGGATTGCTCTTTCCGAAGAATCTAAATCTGTAACACGTAGCCCGCTTTTGACCGTCTACCTGTTACAAATCGAGACAAACGGAGTAGGACCTAACCCCGTATGTCCCTAACAGTCGAGCGTTCGACCAGCGTACTCGGCACATGAATCGCCTCGATAGACGAGCTCTCTCCAATCGCCGCCTCAAACGCAAGCTTACCGACACCGCGCAAATCAAATCGCAGCGTCGTCAGTCGATTGTGAGGAACAAGTCCCTCGAGTGCGTCGTCGATACCAACCACGCTCACGTCGTCGGGCACGGACAGGCCCGCGTTCTCGAGCGCGGCGATAACGCCCAGCGCCATCTGGTCATTTGCCGCAAGCACGGCAGTCGGCGCCTGCGACCCGCCGGCAAGCACCTCGGCCGCAATCCGCTCGCCCATGGCGTACCCACTGTCCGCACTCCAATCGCCACGCAGCATCGGAGCGGCATCGACATGAGCACGACCCAGCGTATCGCGCCAACCGGCCTCACGAAAACGCGAGGAAATCGAGTTTTCCGGACCCGCCACAAACCGCATATTCGAGTGACCATGTTCCAGCAGATAATTGGTCAACAGCTCGCACGAACCATACTGGTCGGAGTCGATCGTCGTGCAGCGCGGATGCGCATACATGGACAGGATGACCGTTCGCACTCCCGGCTGGGGAACAAACTCCTCAAAATCGGGAGCCATGCGGTTCATGTTGAGAATCATGCCGTCGACGGGTCGCTCGACCATGCGGCGCGAGGCATCGGCAAGTGTATAGGGCTTGTCGCCGCCCATCTCGATCATAGTGACGGCAAAATCGTGCTCGCGCGCCGCTTGCATGATACCCTCGAGCGTCGCCAGGTTACCGACACGTGTGATGTTGTACATGCACAGGCCAATAGAACGATACGACCCGCCGCGCAACGCCGCTCCAGCAAAATTGGGACGAAAGCCCAGCTCTTCCATGGCGGCCAGCACACGCTTGCGCGTCTTTTCCGTCACGTTGGGCATACCGTTGACCACGCGAGACACAGTCTGGCGGCTCACGCCAGCGAGCGCCGCAACTTCTGCCGCGCTCGCCGAATGACCATTCCTTGTCTGCTGAGCCATGCCTTCCACGCTAACCTGCTTCCCAACTATTCCCCGCGCCCATGGCGCATCGTACATACATTGATAACGTGCTCATGATACCCGAGCCATATACCACAACATGAAAACTTCTGTCAATCAAAACCGCTTACCGAACAAATACAACCGTTCGCGGCTGTTTGAAGTTGTTTTGTTTCTATACATCCCAGCCGGATGTTAACGTGCTCATTGTCAAATGTTCACGTGCTCATTTTGGTTCTAATCATTTTAAGATAGTGTTTATCGGGCTTTTTCACCGCTGAACGCTAACCAGGGAGCCTCCTGAGCGCAAACGCACAATATCGAACAGCGAGACGAGAGGGTGTATGCATATGTCTTTGCTAAACCGCGTACAGCAGCTGCCGAAGGGCTTTGTTTGGGGCGCCGCAACCGCCGCGTACCAAACGGAAGGTTCCACGAAGGTGGCAGGCAAGGGTAAGACCATGTGGGACGATTACCTTGTCGCCCAGGGTCGCTTTTTGCCCGACCCGGCCAGTGATTTCTACAACCGCTACGAGGAGGATATCCGCCTTTCTGCCGAGCATGGACTCAACGCCATCCGTGTGTCCATCGCCTGGACCCGCATCTTCCCCAACGGCGACGATGCCGAGCCCCTCGCCGAGGGCGTTAAGCACTACCACGAGCTGTTCGCCTGCTGCAAAAAGTATGGCGTCGAGCCCTATGTGTCCCTGCATCACTTTGACTCCCCCGCCGCCCTGTTCAACCAGGGCGACTGGCTCAACCGCAAGACCGTCGACGCCTATGTGCGCTATGCCGAGTTCTGCTTCCGCGAGTTCCGCGAGGTCAAGAATTGGTTCACCATCAACGAGCTCATCAGCCTCTCGCACTCCCAATACATCCAAGGCAACTTCCCGCCCAACCATCACTTTGATGTGACGAGCGGCATCCAGAGCCAGCACAACGAGCTCGTTGCCCACGCCCGCGCCGTCAACCTGTATAAGGATCTTGACGAGACCGAGCACCTGGGCGGACGCATTGGCATGGTCAACGTCCTGACGCCGGCATATCCTGCCACAGACTCGCCCGCCGACCAGCACGCCGCCGACCTGTACAACGCCTTCTACACCGACTTCATCATGGACGGCGCCTTCCTGGGTCACTACTCCGCGCGCACCCTCTCACTCATCAACGAGATTCTGCGTGCCAACAACGCCACGCTTACGGTTGAGGACAGCGACATGGAGGAGCTCGCCAAGGCGGCGCCCCGCAACGATATGTTCGGCCTCAACTACTATCAGTCGGCGTTTATCGCCGCCTACGATGGCGAGTCCACCAACAGCTTTAACGGCACCGGAGACAAGGGCACCTCGTGCTTTAAGTTTAAGGGCGTCGGGCAGCAGGTCGATATGCCGGGTATCCCCACCACCGACTGGGATTGGCTCATCTACCCGCAAGGCCTCTACGACACGCTCAAGCACATCAGCGCCACCTATCCCAACCTCCCCGTCATCTATATCACCGAAAACGGCCTGGGCCACAAGGACCCCGAGCCCGACGCAAACGGCATCGTCGCCGATCCCGAGCGCATCGACTTTGTCGACCAGCACATGGAGAAGGTGCTCCAGGCGCGTGCCGAGGGCGTCGACGTCCAGGGCTACTTTATCTGGAGCCTGCAGGACCAGTTCTCGTGGGCCAATGGCTATAACAAGCGCTACGGCCTGTTCTACATCGACTTCGACACGCAAAAACGCTACATCAAGCAGTCGGCACTCTGGTACAAGGAGCTCGCCGACACTATGGCGGACGCGCAGTAGCGCATCGCCTCGCTTTCCCCCGAGGGGGAGCGGCCCCATGCGATACAAACCCAGCCGCTCCCCTCTCTCCCCCTGGGACCGACCCCGCCTGCACCCGGGCTTTTAGCAAGCGGGAGACCATATAGGTTTTCAACGTCCATGCCATTAAGATTTCATGCAAAGAGGAGCGTGAACTATGGAATCGATCGTTAAGTTCTTGGAGAAAGGTCAGCCGTACTTCGACAAGGTCTCTAAGAACATCTACCTTCAGGCCATTAAAGACGGCTTTTTGGCAGCAATGCCCATCATCCTGTCTTCTTCTGTCTTCCTGCTTATTTCGACCCTGCCGGGCGTTGTCGCCACGGTCGGCGGCTTTACGCTGCCCGACTGGTGGAACGTCGACGTCGTGAACTTCTGCAACAAGGTTTACAACTTCACGATGGGCGTCGTGGGCATCATGGTCGCCGGCACCACCGCAAGCGCGCTGACCGGCTCCAAGAACCGCCGCATGCCTGCCGGCAAGGCCATCAACGCCACGAGCACCATGGTCGCCGCCATGTGCGCTATGCTCATCTTGGCCGTTACCCAGACGAGTGCCAAGATCGACGGCGCCGATGTCTCGGTGTTCTTTACCGACAACATGGGCACCAAGGGCCTGCTGAGCTCCTTTGTCGCCGCATTTGCCACGGTCAACATCTATGCCTTCTGCATTAAGCGAGACATCACCATCAAGCTGCCCAAAGAAGTCCCCGGCGCCATCGCCCAGAACTTCCGCGACATCTTCGCCTTCAGCTTCTCCATCCTGTTTGTCGCCGTCATCGACGTTATCTGCCGCACCTGCTTGGCCGTCCCGTTTGCCAACGTCATCTCCACGCTGGTGAGCCCGCTGTTCGCCGCTGCCGATTCCTACGCCGGCCTCGCCCTCATCTGGTTCATGATCCCGCTGTTCTGGTTCATGGGCATCCACGGCCCCTCGGTCGTTAAGCCTGCCCTCAACGCCGCGCTGTTTGGCAACATCACCACTAACCTCGCCACGCTGCAGGCCGGCGGTCACCCCGCCCTCGCCCTGACCGAGAACTTCGGTAACTACATCGGCGAACTCGGCGGCACCGGCGCCACGTTCATTGTCCCGATCATCTTCCTGCTCTTTATGCGCTCCAAGCAGCTCAAGGCCGTCGGCAAAGCCTCTGTCGTACCCGTGATGTTCGCCGTCAACGAGCCGCTGCTGTTCGCCGCGCCCATCATCCTCAACCCGTACTTCCTGATCCCGTTCCTGTTTGCCCCCGTGGCCAACGTCCTCATTGGTAAGTTCTTCATCGACTTTTTGGGCATGAACGGCTTTATCTATGCCATGCCGTGGGCACTCCCCGGACCGATCGGCACCTTCATCGACACCAACTTCCAGCCGATCTCTCTGGTCCTGGTTGTCGTCCTGCTGGTCGTTGACTTCTTGATCTACTACCCGTTCTGCAAGGCCTACGACAACGTCCTGTGCAAGCAGGAGGCCGAGACCCTGGCCGAAGAAGAGGCCGAGGAGACCAAGACCGTCAAGACCGCTGACGCCCCCGCCGTTGAGGCTCCTGTTGTCGAGACCGCTTCTGCCACTGAGGCCTCCGCAGCTCCGTCCGCCCTTAAGGGCAAGGATCTGAGGGTTCTGGTTCTGTGCGCTGGCGCCGGCACCTCTGCACTGCTCGCCAACGCGCTTAAGGAAGGCGCCGACGAGCTGGGCATCGACATTACCGCCAACGCCGGTGCCTACGGCAGTCACTACGCCATCATGGACCAGTACAACGTCATCGTCCTGGCTCCGCAGGTTCGCACCTATTACAACGAGATGAAGGCCGACACCGACCGCCTGGGCATCACGCTGCTGTCGCCCAAGGGCAAACAGTACATCGACCTCACTAAGGATCCCAAGGGTGCCGTCGCCTGGATCGAGGAAAACCTCGAGGCATAAGACGCTGACACCACCTGCCGCTCGCAGACAATAAATGGCCCGTGCATCGATGTGTGATGCGCGGGCCATTTTGTTTAGACCGCACCCGTCCTCCTGTTCATCTCAATCTGTAACATCTAGCCGAGTTTTCGGGTCCCACCTGTTACAGATTTAGACGAGCAGGCCGAGCACGTCTACGCCCGCAGATCCCGCACGCTCGCGCGCTCGACCAACACACCCGAGACGAGCGTACGGCTTCTGGAGCTCGGGGCTTCCAGACCTGCGACGACCTCGTTAAGCGCACGGATGCCCAGCTCGCGGTGGCGAAACTTCACCGACGTCAGAATCGAGTTGGGAATCGTCTTGTAGAGCTCATCGTCGAAACCGATCACGGACACGTCGTCGGGCACATTGAGCCCTTTGTCACGTAGAGCCATCATCACGCCGTTTGCCATGCAGTCGTTAGCAGCGAGGACCGCCGTGCAATCGGGCTTATCGGCAAGCACAAGGCCCGCGGCATAGCCACTATCCGCATTCCAATCGCCTTGCAGAGGCTCGGGCGGCTCAATGCCACGCGCCTCGAGTGCCGCACGCCAACCTTTCATACGGCACTGACTCGACAGCGACTCTTTCTTACCCGAAACGAAGTACACGTTCTTGTGCCCGTGATTCAAGAAGTACTCGCACGCCATGCGCGCACCACCCTCTTGATCGTCACTGACGGTAGAGCAGGTAGGATGCTCCATCGGTGTGATAATCACCGTCTTGAGGTCTTTCGGAGCCTCGAAGGTATCAAAGTCATCGACCATCTGACGCAGGTTAAAGATCATGCCATCAACAGGCAGCTGCGACATCCTACGCGCCGCATCGGCAAGGGTCATCTTTTCCCCTGCGCGCTTCTTAATCATCGTGAGCGCAAAGCCGCGTTCTTCGGCGGCATCGGCGATACCGTCGATCATGTCCACGGCACCGCCCGACAAGTGGAACAGCACGACGCCGATGCACCCGTAACGGCCCAACTTGAGCGAACGCGCGGCAAAGTTGGCTCGAAACCCGAGCGCCTCCATGGCCGAATGAACCTTATCGCGTGTCGACTCTCGCACGCTATCGGGCTCGTTAATCACGCGCGAAACCGTCTTGAGAGAAACACCAGCGGCAATCGCCACATCATTCATTGAGACATTTTTCTTGTCCATCGTTGCCACTGCTTCTCCAGTCGGTTTTACATCGCTTGTTTTTGCGTTCTAGCATACACTACCTGCCTGACTGATAAATCAACCGTTTACCGAACAATATCGACCACTCACCCGTATATCCTTGTTGCTCTTCCAAAAATGTCTTACGTTGTCATTAACGAAATGACAACGTTGTCATTTCGCAATGCCTTCCTTAAACAGGAAGGTTTCCGGGCAGTCCTGACCATCCATCGACGACCAGTTCCATCCACATGCATCGCGCATCAAGTAGCAAAGGAGCTCTATGGACGCCATCGTAAAGATGCTCGAAAAGCATCAGCCGTTCTTTGAGAAGATCTCGAGGAACATATACCTCCAGGCCATCAAGGACGGATTCCTTGGGTGCATGCCCATTGTCCTCACCTCTTCGATCTTTCTGCTCATTGCCACCCTTCCCGGCGTAGTCGGCATCACGCTGCCCCAGCCGCTCATCGACTGGTGCAACAAGCTCTACAACTTCACCATGGGCGTCATGGGCATCATGGTTGCCGGCACCACCGCCAAGAACTTCACGGCATCCATGAACCGTCGTATGCCCGCCGGCAAAGTGCTCAACGACGGTTCCACCATGGTGGCCGCCCAGTGCAGCATGCTGCTGCTCGCAGTCACGCAGTTCACCACCAAGTTCAACGGCTCCGAACTTTCGGTCTTCGATTGCACCAGCATGGGCACGCGCGGTCTGTTCTCGGCCTATATCGCCGCGTTCATTACCGTGTGGGTCTATAAATTCTGCGTTTCGCGCGATTTGACCATTAAGCTGCCCAAGGAGGTTCCGGGCGCCATCGCTCAGAACTTCCGCGACATCATCCCCTTTGGCGGCGCCGTCATCATCTGCGGCATCATCGATGTCGTCGTGCGCAACCTCATGGGCGTTCCGTTCTCCGAGCTGCTTATCAAACTGCTCTCCCCGCTCTTCACCGCTGCAGAAACCTATCCTGGCCTTATCCTTATCCAGGCAGCCACCGCGTTCTTCTGGTTCATCGGCGTCCACGGCCCCTCGATCGTCCAGCCGGGCATCGACCCCATCCGTCTTGCCAACCAGGCCGAAAACCTGCAGGTTCTGCTGGCAGGCGGCCACCCCGCCCACTCCCTCACCTTTAACATGTCGCTCGTGGGTGAGTTCGGCGGCACCGGCGCCACGTTCATCGTGCCGCTTCTGCTGATTCTCTTTATGAAATCCAAGCAGCTCAAAGCCGTCGGCAAGGCCTCGATCGTTCCTGTTGCCTTCGCCGTCAACGAACCGCTGCTCTTTGGCGCGCCGATGATCCTTAACCCCTACATGCTCATCCCCTTTGTTGCCGCCGGCTGCGTCAACGTGAGTGTTGCCAAGTTCTTTATCGATAACGTGGGCATGAACGGCTTCTCCTTCGTGGTGCCTTGGGCTACCCCTGCCCCCATCGGCATCTTCATCACCACGAACTTCCAGCTTATTGCCCTGGTATTTGTCGCGATCATCATCTTGCTGGACGCCATCATCTACCTGCCGTTCTTGAAGGCATACGATAAGCTGCTCTGCGACCAGGAGGCCGAGCGCGCCGCCGAGCTGGGTCTTGAGTCCGATGGTGCTGCCGTCATCGCCCCCAACGCCTCTGCGCCCGCTGTCGAGCAGACTACCGCTTCCGTCGAGACGACCGCCGCTGCCACCGACAGCAAGCCTGTCGCCGATCAGCCCGAGCCTGCCGCCGACGCATCCGCCAAGAAGGATGTCGACGGCCTGAAGGTCCTCGTCCTGTGCGCCGGCGCCGGCACCTCTGCCATGCTTGCCAACGCCATCAAGGAAGGTGCCGCACAGACCGGAGAGAATATTGCTTCCTCCGCAGGCGCCTATGGTCAGCACACTGCCATCATGGATCAGTACGACGTTATCGTGCTTGCCCCGCAGGTCCGTAGCTACTACAACGACATGAAGGCCGACACCGATCGTCTGGGCATTAAGCTGCTCGCCCCGCGCGGTAAGGAATATATCGACCTTACCCGTGACCCCGCTGGCGCCATCAAGTGGCTCCGCGAGAACCTCGACTAGTTACCTCCCTCTGTTGGTGCCCGAATCCCCAGTTCGGGCACCTCTCCCTATTCGTATCCCACAGAAAGGATGACTCATGACCAACCCCATGCAGTTCCCCGACGGCTTTGTGTTTGGCGGCGCCACCGCTGCTTACCAGGTTGAAGGCGAGACCCGTACACACGGCAAGGGCAAAGTGCCCTGGGACGATTTCCTGGCTGCTCAGGGTCGCTTCTCCCCCGATCCTGCAAGCGACTTCTACAACAAATATCCGGTCGATATCGACCTGTGCCAGCGCTTCGGCATCAACGGCATCCGTGTCTCCATCGCCTGGAGCCGCATCTTCCCCAACGGCACTGGCGAGATCAACCCCGAGGGCGTCGCCTTCTATCACGAGCTCTTTGCCACCTGCAACAATGCCGGCGTTATCCCCTATGTCACGCTCGATCACTTCGATACGCCCGAGGCCTTTTATCAGGACGGCGGCGAGGGCTTCCTGACGCGCACGACCATCGATGCCTTCGTCGAGTACGCCAAGTTCTGCTTTGCCGAGTTCACCGAGGTCAAGCACTGGTTTACCTTTAACGAGATTCCCGCGACCGCCGAGGGCAGCTTTATCGTCGGCAACTGGCCGCACGGCGAGAAGTATCGCTTGGACAAGGCCTTCCAGCTCATGCACAACATGATGGTGGCCCACGCCAAGGCTGTCGTCGCCTTCCATGAGGGCGGCTTTGAGGGCGAGATCGGCATCGTCCAGAACCTGGAGCCCAAGTATCCCCTCGACCCCAACAGCGCTGCCGACTGTGAGGCAGCTCGCATGGCCGACGTCATCAACAACCGCTGGGTACTCGACGCCACCTTCCGCGGCCACTATGCAGCCGACACCATGGAGGCTGCGACCAAGCTGGCCCATATCGCCGGCGGCGAGCTCGACGTCCGCGATGAGGACATCGCCGCGCTGACCGCCGCGCTCCCCTACAACGATTGCCTGGGCGTCAACACCTACAAGTGCCAGTTCCTGCGTGCCGCCGAGGGCGAAAACGACATCAACCACAATGGCACCGGCGACAAGGGCTCCTCGCGCTGGTTCCTCAAGGGCGTGGGCGAGTCATGCGTGCGCGAAGGCGTTCCCACCACCGATTGGGACTGGATCATCTATCCTGAGGGCTTGTACGATCTGCTGCTCCGCATTAAAAACGATTACCCCAACTACAAGAAGATCTACATCACCGAGAACGGCATGGGCTATAAGGACGACTTCGAGGACGGCTTTATCGACGACGCCCCTCGTATCGACTACATGCGCCAGCATCTCGCGTGGATCCTCAAGGCAATCGACGGCGGCGTGAACGTCGACGGCTACTTTGTGTGGTCGCTGCAGGATCAGTTCTCCTGGACCAACGGCTACAACAAGCGCTATGGTCTGTTCTACATCGACTTTGAGACCCAGAAGCGCTATCCCAAGGCGAGCGCGTACTGGTACAAGAACGTCGCAGAGACCGGCCTGCTCATGGCCTAGTTTCCACCGCATACCCCCTGTCGGCCGCATGCGAATCCCTCCGCGGGTTCGCATGCGGCCTATATGTTTTGCCCGGGCCTGAGCCTGTCGTTTGTCTCGATCTGTAACACCTGGCAGGGATTTTCAGCCCCAGCTGTTACAAATCAAGATGAACGGAATGACTGGGCCGAAAGATCTCAATCTGTAACATCTAGCCGAGATTTTCACCCCCAACTGTTACGGATCGAGACAATTAGATGGTCAAATCCACCCTTGCATGTCATATCGCGTCACCTTGACGCGCAAAATGACGCGCAATTTTTTTCGTGTCATACTTTTGATGTGCGAAATGACGTGTAAAATTTTACATGTCATTTTTCGTGTCAAGTTGAAGCAAAACGGAGCAAAATGATGCAAGAGTCTAAAGATCTTGAGTTCAAGGAGAGCGTCACCAATTCGTTCCTTAAAACCGTCTCCGCTTATGCAAACAGCACGGGCGGGCGCGTCCTATTCGGAATCGATGACGACGGAAAAACCGTTGGCCTCGATAACCCCAAGCAGACCTGCCTAGATATCGAAAACAAGATTAACGATTCGATTATCCCCCAGCCCGATTACTCCCTAAAAATCAACGAGTTCGATGCAACCGTAGAGCTTACGGTCTTTCCCGGCAGATCGAAGCCTTACCTGTACCGATCGAAGGCGTACAAGCGCAATGACACCGCGACCATACCAGTTGATACCCTAGGCCTTTCGCGCCTTGTGCTCGAGGGTCAAAACCTCTCCTTTGAACAGCTCGCGGCAAGTAAGCAAGATTTATCTTTCACCGTTTTAGAGAATCGCCTAATAGCAAAGCTTTCGCTTGAGTCGTTCACAACCGACACTCTCAAAACCCTCGGCCTGCTCGATGAGACCGGGACCTACAATAACGCAGCAGAGCTACTCGCGGACGAGAACGGCTTCCCAGGCATCGACATTGCAGTGTTTGGTGACACCATCAATCTCATTAAACAGCGCAAAACTCTTGAGCATGCATCAGTCTTAGCAGAAATTGACAGCGCGCTTGAACTATTTGAAGCTCAGTACTGCTACGAAGAGATCAAGGGAATGGAACGAATTCGCAAGGAGCTCATTCCACTTGAGGCGTTCCGTGAGGCAATAACCAATGCAATCGTTCATAGGACTTGGGATGTTCCCGCGCACATCCGCATCTCGATGTTCGACGACCGCGTGGAGGTCGCCTCGCCTGGCGGCTTGCCAGCAAGCATGACTGTCGATGAGTACCTGTCCGACATGCTGTCCGTTAGACGTAACGGCATTCTTGCCGAAGTCTTTTTGCGCCTAGGCCTTATCGAGGCATTCGGAACGGGCATTATGCGAATCCGAGACACCTACAAAGGCAGCATCAAAAAGCCCCGTTTTCAAGTTTCGGACAACGCCATTGTGGTCACACTTCCCCTTCTCATGGATAACCCCGGGCTCGAAGGCGACGAACTTACCGTATTCGGACTGCTAAGTGGAGTACGCCCTCAATCGACAAGTGAGCTTGCCGCCAAAGTGACCTTTAGCCGCTCGAAGCTACTTCGCATCCTCAAAAAACTCGTTGAAACAGGCCTGGTTACAGCTGAGGGCACCGGCAGGGGACAGAAGTACCGCCTGCAGCGTTAGTCAGCAGATGACCTGCGTATGTTCCTCGATGGCAGCGCGGTCCTCGGCGGTAATACCCGGCTCGCACACCACGGCGTCCAAATTGTCCAGGCGGCAGAAGGTGTAGAAGTCGCGCTTGCCGATCTTGCTGGAGTCGGCGATCAGATAGCGCGAGTCCGCCTTACTAAAGGCGAGCTGCTGGATACGGCCCTCGTCCATGTTGGACGTGGATACGCCACCGTCCAAGATGCCGTTGGCGCCGATAAACGCCGCATCGATGCCCAGCGCGCGCAGGGTATCCTCGGCCGTTGGTCCCACAAAAGCGGCGGTGCGGCGACGGTACATACCGCCCACGAGGCACAGCTCGCAGTCTTCGCGCGCCTCGAGCAGGTTAAACACCGAAAGCGAATTGGTCACAATGCGCAGGCGAAACGTCGGCAGCATCGAGGCCATCTGCTCAACCGTGGTGCCCGTGCCCAAAAAGATGGTCGAGCCCTCCTCGATAAGCTCCACAGCACGGCGCGCAATCTGCAGCTTTTCCTCGGCATGCTTAGTGCGCTTTTCGCTGTGCGAATACTCATGGCGCAACATAGCGTGCGGACGGCCCTGTGCACTGCGGGCTCCGCCGTGCACGCGCTCGATCTCGCCTAGGCTCGCAAGTTCTTCGAGGTCGCGGCGAATCGTCATGTCCGAAACGCCCAGCGCATCCGAAATCTCTTTGACCGAGACCGTGCCCTGCTCCTCGAGCAGCTGACGAACCTTATCCTGTCGCTCTGCCTTAATCACGATGAATCCTCGCCGTTCTTTGCGCGCATATCATTCAAACAGTAACGAACAAATTGTATCAGACTCGTACGCGTCAAAAATGAACGCCCGCACAGCTCCAATCATCACTTTTTTGAGAAAAATACCCCCTGCTTTAGTGGGGTGTAGTGATAATCTCGCCTGTTCGCGCTACAGTTTGTCGGAAATACCTCGATGTTAGGAACCAAATGATCACTTCCGAGCTTTTCGGCACCGCGCCGTGCGGTACCCCCGTTCATCGTTACACCCTCAACGGGCCCGAGATCTGTGTTCGCATTATGGACTATGGCGCCACCGTGTTGGGCATCGACGTGCCCGACATCCCCGGCAACGTGCGCGATGTGGTGCTGGGCTTCGATAAGCTCGAGGATTACTTTGACAACCCCGCTTGCTTTGGCGCGACCATCGGACCTGTGGCCAACCGCACCGCTGGTGCCACGATCACCATCGCCGGCACGGACTGGCATATGCCCGCCAACGAGGGCGCCAACAACCTGCACAGCGATCTTGAGTACGGCCTGCACAAGCGCGTGTGGGACGTTGAGCTCGACGAGGTCCATAACACCGTGCGCATGACCACCTCGCTTAAGGACGGCGAGCTGGGCCTGCCCGGCAACCGAACCTTTACAGCCGTGTTTACCGTTACGCGCACCGGCGTCTTCCGCATCGAGTATGGCTGCGAGAGCGACCGCGCCACCTACGTGTCCATGACCAACCACACGTACTTTAACCTTGCCGGTCATAACGCCGGCATGGACTGCGAACATTTCTTTGTCGCCAACGCCGCCCACTACCTGCCCATTAACGAGCAGAACATCCCCACCGGTGAGATTGCTCCGGTCGAGGGAACACCGTTTGACTTCCGCGAGCTGCGCCCCGTCGCCCCCGGCATGGAAGCCGACGACCCGCAGATTAAGCAGGCCCGTGGCTACGATCACTGTCTGTGCATCGATGGCTATCAGTACGGCCGTAATCTGCGCCGCGCCATGCACGTCGAGGAGATGTGGACCGGTCGCGAGCTGGACTACTACACCACCGCTCCGGGCGTACAGCTCTACACCGGTAACTGGCTGGGCGACGAGCATGCCAAGGACGACGCCAACTATGGCTGGGGCGCCGGCTTTGCCCTCGAGGCCGAGATGTACCCCGACACGCCGCACCAGCCGCTGTTCCCGCAGGGCATTGTGGGCCCGGGTCACCCCTACAGCAATGTGATCGAATATCACTTTATGAGGCACTAAGCCCATAACACAACATATCGCACAGCAGCGCCCGCCGGCACCACCGCCGACGGGCGTTTTTTCATCTTTTGGGCTCATTTTCGCTGTGACTGTATGGGTGACATATCAAAACTATGTCCATTTACTACGTTTAGCCCGGGATGCTCGACCATGCACCAGTTTTTGTTTAATTCACGAGCCGTCTACCTGCGGTTTTGTTTTTCTCAAATTCGACATGCTCGGCGATAGCCGATCAAACGTAGTAAATGGGCATAGTTTTTGACAGGCGACATCGCACGCGTCCCTCGCAAGGGCAAAATGATCCGTTTTCCTCCGTCCCCAAGGATTAGTTGAACAGATTGCCGATGGGGTCGGGGGCGGAACTGGGGAGGTAGCGGATTTCTAGCTCTATGCCGAGCGCTTGCAGCTCTTTGAAGGCGGCGATGTCCGT
Source organism: Collinsella sp. AF29-7AC (assembly GCF_003475665.1). Lineage (NCBI taxonomy): Bacteria > Bacillati > Actinomycetota > Coriobacteriia > Coriobacteriales > Coriobacteriaceae > Collinsella > Collinsella sp. AF29-7AC. Next base: position 481 of record NZ_QRQX01000004.1, on the reverse strand, counting down.
ATTGTCTACGGCAACGGTAGGCGTCACAGAACGCTTGCCCTCCCCCGCCTGCATATGGCCGATGCTGATCTTGGTTATTGGCACGCCGCCCTTAACCAGCGCGAGCGCATCGGCGGGTGAGGCCACCATAATCAGGATCCATTGACGCGGCGTTGCGGTATGAATGATATCGACGGTCCTTTGCACCGAGAAAAACCGCATCCAAACGCCTTCTGGCGCCGCGACCCTCATGGGTGCCCATTGGCGCGAATCCGCCGCGATTTCATCGTTGACGATTAGGACAAGGTTGGAACCCACGGCTTCGTTCCACAGCTCAACGTCATGCCCGTAAATGAAACGGTCATCGATACGTGTAAGAAGGATCCTGGGTTGAGCCATGGCAGCCCCATTCTGTTTGAGACCCGTAAGAGCAAGACATCGCGTCTCCAATATTAGGTTGATTTTCAATCTCAACGCAACAGCCTGAACGGACCCCGCGTTT
>NZ_QRQX01000039.1:0-5528 GCF_003475665.1 Collinsella sp. AF29-7AC | reverse complement strand
GTCAATCTCGGCCGACTATATTTGGCTAATATTTTCCGACGCTAACACCAATGAGTCTACGGCGCTTATGGAGCCGGCATAACTGTCAGCATCAAGGCGCGATCTGTTGTCAATAACTTTGGATAAACTCACCACGCATGTTCCTGCAGGACTTTCTGCCTCACAAGCAATACCGACCTCCTTCTCCAGCAGCTTAAACGCCTCGTCCCGCAGCCTCCATGCTTCACCGCGCAGGCGTACTGCCTCGGTGGCTTTGTCGCCGATGGCTTTGCGCGTGGCCGCATCGGGCATGATGACCGGAAACCCGTTGGCGTGGGCCACCTCGATATGCTTGATCATGTGGCCGTACTGGGCCGCCCGCGCGATCTGTTTGAAGAAGTCCGTCTTCATGTACGCGTAGAGCCAGCCGTACTCGGCCTGGTCCTTCGGCTCGATACGCAGCAGGTCGTGCGTGATGACCTTGTTCACGTGATGTGGGTACACGGCGGTAACGTTGCCTACCACGCCCGAGCACGAAAGTAGCAGCCAATCCTGCTTGACGTATCTAGAATCAGCCTGGGGCACGAAGGGCGCTGCGAGCCACTTTCTCACACGGGGGAAGTCCTCGAACACCTGGCCGGCGGTAAAGAAGGGCAACCCCTTGCCTTCCGGCACGGTGTACCCCGTCAGTCTGTTCGGCTGCCAGATGTCGGCAAGGTCGCCAAGCCTCTTATGGTTGTCGCACTGGTTGGCGAGGCTCACGAAGCCATACCCGTCGCGCAGGTAGGTCGAGGCTTCGAGCCGCACGTCGCCGCCCAGCACGGTGGAAAGCCGGATGCTCTTCACCAAAGGTGCGTTCGTCATTGGTCGCGCCTCCATTCAAGGAAGGCATCGGCTATTGCCATCGTCTCGTCATCCACCACACGCTCCGTTGAAGTGTGACCGCTCTCCTCCTCGGATCCCACCTTGCCTGTCACCGCGGTGGTCTGCTCCCGCACGATTGGGTAGCCGTCGTCGTCGCGCACGTAGGTGGTCTGTCCGCGCTTGTCGTGCCCCACGTGGTCGCAGATGGCCATGAACATCTTGTAATCCTGGAAGGTGCCGTCCTTGCAGTACGCCTCTTCCTCGCTGTCCCAGCGCCGCAGCACAAGGACAGATGTCTGCACGCCCACGTTGGGCTGGAAGGCGTCCGGGTGCATGTCCACCGAGCCCAGGATCTGTGCATGGCGCAAAATCCACTGGCGCACGTAGCCCAGACCCGGATTGCCCAGGATGCCATTGGGAATGACGAGCGCTGCTACGCCCACGCCGGGCTCAAGCAGGCGCACGCATCGCTCGATGAAGAGGATCTCGGGCGGCTGGGATGAGAAGAGCTTAGGTTCCATCCTCCACTCGGCATCCTCCTCGGACCACGACCAGGTGTGTCCAAGGTCGAAGAATTCCAGAATCGCTGGGTCTTCGATGGGAATCTTGGAGCCAAAAGGCGGGTTGGTCATAATCGCCGTAACGCCGTGCCCCGGCTGCAGTGCCTTATTTGCCGCGACGTCGGCGGCGTCCAGGCGCAGCGCCTTCTGCAGCTTGGGCTCAAAGCCCGAGAACGGCTCGAGCGAGTTTGCGTGGAACAGCTGCCCTGTACCGTCGTTGTTCATGACCATGTTCATCTTGGAAGCGCGTACCAAGATGGGATCAAAATCGATGCCCACGATGTGCTTGGACAGGAACTCGCGTTTGCGCGCGATCAGCGCCTCTTGCTTGGCGGTCTTGCTGCGTCCGCTCGCGTCGACGGAGTTGCCGATTTTCTCGAGCACATAGTTCATGGCCGTGACCAAAAACCCGCAGGTGCCCATGGCGGGGTCGAGGATGACGTCGTTTTCGGATGGGTCGACCATCCGCACCATCATGTGACACATGTTGCGTGGTGTGAAGAATTGACCTTTGTCGCCGCGCAGGTTGGAACCCACGATTGTCTCGTACGCGTGGCCCTTAACGTCCACGTCGCTCTCGAGCAGGGAATACATTTGCAGCTGCGCCACGATGTAGGCAAGCACGTCGTCGGTTAGCGCGATGTGCTCATCGGCCTTGAAGATTGTCTCGTACGACTGCTTGACGCTTCCAAAAAGTGCCTCGATGCGCTTGCGGCACTTCTTCTTACCCGCGGCGCCCTGGCGTTCGGTCGGCGTGATGTAGAACGTCGGCGTCTCGGAGTCGCGCTCGTCCTGAATTTTGCAGAATATGATTTTGAGCAGTTCAAGAAATGCCTCGGCCTTTTGGATGCCTTGGTTTCCGGCGATGTAGTTGTGGCAGCGGCGGAACGAGTACAGCAGTGAGTCGCTGGCGGCGGGGCGCAGTTGGTCGAAGCGCGGCGCGTCGTCGGGTACCTCGCCGCCGGCATGCGGCAGGTCGGGCACAGCTTCGGGGCCGCGCTTGCCAGCATCGTCCACCACGTAACGGAAGGTGAGCAGCTCGTCGCCGTTGGTCCACATGCCGTAGGTAGAATTCATGCAGGCAGACGCATAGGAATGCATCTGGTCCACGCCGTCTTTTTTGCCCTTTGCCTTGGTCTTGGGGTCTTTACACTCGACGATGATGTAGATGTTCTCTTGGGTGTGCGCTTTTCCCGGCTCCCAGATGGCGACGTCGACCGCTTTTCGGTTGCTGCCGAACTTGATCGACTCCTCGACCCCGATTTGCTCCTTCTTGTAACCGTACTCACGCACGAGGGACTTTAGGATTTCCTGGCGCACTCGCTCCTCGGGGGTGTCCCTGCGCTGCGTCACACCGTCGATGAAGTCCAGTATGGTCTCCGGCTGGATGATCGAAGCCTTGCTCACTTGCGACATTACGATTCCGTCCTTCCAACCTTGGTGCTGCTGCCAACGTGCGCGGGGCCGTCCGATGCGCCGCCCATCTCGCGGCTAATCAAATCTTTAAGAAACCCCTGTTTGTTCTCCTGCGCAGAGAGGAATGACCAGATCTCCTCTTCGGCGGGATAGAACCGCAGACAGAACTGCTGGGTCTTGTCGTGCTTGTACTTACGATCGGCCCGCTTTTGAGCTTCTGACGGCATGACACCTCCCAAGGACATGGCTTAGTCATAATAGGAATTATTATAGGTCTATACCTAGATATAGACAAGCGAAATATCGCGAATCAGCAGGTAAAGGATGATTTTTAATTAAAGAAAAAGAAGCCAACAACCGTAAAAACGGCCTCTAAGACGTTGAACGTTTTTACGGTTGAGGAAGGTGGAACTTGAGAAATGGTCCGCCATGAGCGCTCCCTGCCGCTCATGCATGGAGTGGCAGGGAGCTATTTCTGTTGTATGAGACTGTCGTCTCTCAAGGTTGCAATGCCCGATTGGGTGTCGACTTCAGTTGGATCAACCATATGCGCTGTTGCCTGACGCTGTGCGATGCTAGGCGACGAAGGATGTGTCCTATCACGACTGGCAGTCAGGCACATTCTGGGCTAGTTGCGCACTTGGCTTGGAATGTACTTGTTTGGCAGAATCGAAATCGCGAGCCATATCACTCGACTATGTGCCACTCAGCAGCCGAAGTGCTTCCAGCGTTGGTGATGCGACCAGCTTTCCGTAGGCTTTGGAGCAGATAGCTTACATGGTCGCCTTTTTGCTTTGCCGTAAGGTCTGCCGGCAAGGCATGATCCAGCCCTGCGATAATCTCTGCTCTTGAACATGGGCGCACGCGCAGGAGTTCCAAAATCAGTTCCTTGAAGACACTGTTGTCTACGCCTTTGTTTCGCACATACTCGCTGTGGGCACCGGTGGCCGCTGCCACCTCGGCTGAGACCGTCAGCTTGGGGTAACGACCTCTAACAAGGCCCTGTTCGTGAAGCAGGCGTGACTGTTCCTTTGTGACGGGTAGTCCCTTTTGAACGAGGTCTAACAGCAACACTGTCGCCAAATCAAGATTTCGATTGCTTGCGAGAAGTCGAGAATAGTCCTCGTTGAGTACCGTACCGTACAGTGTCACGGCAACGCGTCCAACCTCAGATAGATCGTAGGTGGGCATTGGTAGCAGGCGGTTACGCTGAATATCGAAGACGTTGCGAATGCCTATGGCGTTGCGGTCCATCATGCCCGTCTTGTTCATGGCACTTGAAAGCAGAGGGTTACGATAGTACGGCGGCTTGTAACCGCTCGCGAGCGCATTCTCTATCGTCCCGGGGATAAAAGCGCCCTCGTTCTTGAATACAAGCCTGTCCTCATATTCAAGAACGTTAATTTTTCCCGACATTCTAAAATCTTGGTGAGCTATGGCGTTGTGAAGAAGCTCTCGGATGACTTCGGGGCTGTAGCGATGCGCTTCGGTGGGGAACAGTGTCTCTTCACGGTCGAAGAACCGGTATTTTTCGTTTCTTATCTTTCCCAGAACACGATCGACCTGCAGAATGAACGGCGGTTCAAAATGTTCATAGGCCATAGTGGAGCCGTCACTTGCGTAGAGTGTCCAAGTAATGCGTGGCTCGATGCCACCCAGAAAGACACTCGACTCCGGTTTGCCCAGAAGAACGAGCGCCGCATTGCTCACGTGGCCGTGGATTACAAGCGCCATTTTGCTGAGGATGGATTCTTCATCGAGGTTACGAACGGCGGGCTGGCTTTCTCCGAACTTTTCGACGAATTTGGAGCATGCAAAGCTAACTGCCTCTGGATCAAGGTCATCGAGGTTTGCCTCGTAGGCAATCTGACGCGACCAGTCGGGTCGACTCTGCCCGTAGATGGCGTCGAGTTTGAACTTGGGCATCTCTACGAGGGATTCATTCTCACGTGACCAGGGGATTCCGTGCCAAGTCGTTGGCGTTGCGAAGCTGCCAGCCGGTATCTGGAAAGCAATGACTCTCTTGCCATCAACCTCAAACTCGTAAATCTCTTCGAAAGTCATGCCGTTATTTGTGTATTGGGCGATCTCGTGTTTTAGACGTCGCAGGCCGACGCTTGGCGTTTGGGATTCTTTGCGGTAAGCAGTTCCCTTTATCTGACGGTTGTCTGAAATGCCGAAGAAAAGCCATCCGCACTCTGCCTTGCGCAAATTGGCCTCATTGCTGAGGGCGGAGAAATACTTGCCAATGTCCTCGAAATCATAGTTCTGCTTTGCTGCCTTGTATTCGACGACCTCGGTCTCGACGTCGGCAATGATACGCAGGAGCAGGGCGGGCATCTCATTCGTTTTTCGTATCATGGCACTCCATATAATGTAATTTAATCCGCAACTAATGTAATTATATCTCTCGTTACATTAGTCAGTCGCATATAAGACTGTAGACCAGCTGTGAGCTCATGTATTTCAATACATACAATGTTTGCGCTTTCCATTGACCTTGCAGGGCAGCTGCCAGGGGAAACGGCAAACAGTACGTCTCCTTCTAATGTAATTTTGCATGTAGCTTCGCAGATAGCGAATGAAATTACATTAGTTCACGGAACTATGGCCGCTTGCTGCGGTGACACCGCAGCCCATTTTCTGCCCGCTCCAATTCCAAAGGTTGATTTCCGATCTCAGCCGAACACATTGAGCAAATAGGCCATT
>NZ_QRQX01000038.1:0-6731 GCF_003475665.1 Collinsella sp. AF29-7AC | reverse complement strand
TCATCGAAACTGCAGAAGGGGGAGGCCTCGCGGCCTCCCCCTTTTTTTGCGTTTACGGGGCGTGAATGACTCAATTACACCAGACGATCTTGTTGTTTTCGGTATTGAGCCTTTATTTAAAGAAAATAAATCGTATAACAAGGGCAACTGCTATGGCCGCAATGATCATAAGCAGGATTGTCAGCTGATGCTGCTTGCGTCGTTTACTTGACGAAACGAAGATTGATTTTCCCTGTTTTGGAGTCTCGAGATAGCGAGCCGAATGCGTCAAGGTTTGCTTGGGTCGAGGCCCTCTTTGTTGATGAGCGGCGGATGCTTTCATCGGCTCATCGCTAGCTGCGCTGTTTTTAGATAATGGTGCGTCTTTCAGATATACAGGGTCTCCCGAGGCAACGCCCATATGTTTACGTCCCGTTTGGGCTTCTTCGAGCGTTTGATATCGGTTTCTTGTCACATATTTGGGCTCTGGGCCATTGATGGGCTCTTGCGAGATGTGGGGGCGATGGAATCGAATCGGTTGCGGGCTGGATGCTTCGTCCTGCTCCGGCATAAACGTGTTGTCCTGTTTTTGATCGTCCATGATGCCCTTAGCTCGTCATCAATATCGTGTATGCGCCCATTGTAAGCCAGCCGTCTAGTTTTGATGGGATTGCATACATTATTTAAGCCTTCGTTCAAATTCCGTTTATTAGACAAAACCTTAGTCAACCAGACTTAGATATGCTTATATCAATAGACTCAAAAAACTTTATAGTCGATGTATATATAAGAAGCGGCTGGGCATATATAACAGCGTCAAAAGAAGTCCCAGTCACCTAGAAGATGACTCGGCAGTCCTTAAAAGGAGTGGTAAACATGGCAAGCATGGTTCCTTATCGTTCGGTTTTTGGCGTTCGTCCTTCTGCTAGCTCGCTGTTCGATCTGTTTGATGATATGACCGACCTTGCAAACAACTCGATTGCCTCCAAGGCGTTCCCCGTTGACGTTGAGGACAAGGGCGATGGCTACGAGGTCAAGGCGTATCTGACCGGTGTCGCCAAGGATGACATCGACGTTGAGCTCAATGAGGGTCGCCTGTCCATCAGCGTGAACGTCGAGGAGAGCGCCGAAAACGAGGGTAAGAACTTCCTCCAGAAGGAGTTTAGCTCGTACAGCGCGACGCGTGGCGTATATCTGAAGGACGCTTCGAGCGAGGGCCTCTCTGCAAAGTATGCTGACGGCATCCTCACCGTTACGGTTCCTAAGATCGTCGAGAAGAAGAACGTCACGAAGATCTCCATCGACTAACGATGGCTCTGCTTCAATCGAGAGTATGAGTTAAGGGGGCTGGGAAGTGATTCCCAGCCCCCTTTTGTTGTCTTGAGGGGCTATTGAATAGTTGTCGGTTGATACTGACTTGCAGGGCGTATCGAGAGCTTCCGTGGCCCTTGAAGACGGGTGGCAGAACTGCCGAGTTCATCATCGAGACTTGCATCAAGCGCGTTGGCATAGCTTTTGACGGTAAGGCTTGGACGATTATTGTCCTGGCTGATATGCATGGCGATGAGCTGTTCGGTGCGATCGGTAACAAGTTCGCGCGCGGCTTCGGCGGCCTGGTTGTTGGAGAGGTGCCCCTTTGTGGACAGGATGCGCTCCTGAAGAAAGCGGGGGTACGCTCCTTCGCGCAGCATAGCTACATCGTGGTTGCTTTCGAGCGCGAGAACTCGACAGTCTTTGAGGATGCCTATGGCCTTGCTCGATAACTCTCCGGTGTCGGTGGCAAACCCAATGGAATCATCGAGAGCATTAAATCGATAGCCGACAGGATTGATGACATCGTGCGATGTTGAGTAGGTTTGCACGTGGATGCCGGCAATGGGGAGCGTGTCGCCGGGGTCAAATTCCTCTACGGGCAGGTGCGCGAGGTTTTCTTTGCATGAAAGGGTGTCCCTGCTGGCAAAGAGGGGACCATGCCAGTGCTTGCACCATACATCGAGCCCCTTGATATGGTCACCATGCTCATGGGTGATTACTAGAGTGGCGACGTCGTCTGCCGAGAGGCCAAGCTCCGCCATGCGTTTAAGTGTCTCGCGGCGGGACAGGCCGTTGTCGATCATGATGAGCCCCTGAGGCCCCTCGACGAGTGCGCAGTTGCCTTTTGAGCCGCTGCCGAGGATATGAAGGTGCAGGCGAGACATAAGATTCCAAAGGATACAATGGGTGCGGACGAATAGAGGAGGAAGCGAATGCCAACGGTATCTCAGCACTATGGACATCATGCCGCGCCGAGGACGGATAAGAGCGCCCTGGCAACGCGGCAGGCCGCTGCCCCCGTAGTGCTCATGGTATCAGGCGGTGCGGACTCGACGGCGCTGCTCCTTATGGCTTGCACATCAAAGCTGGATATCCAGGACGGGCGCGGCGTCGCTCCCATTGCGCGCGAGCGATTGCACGTGCTGCATGTAAACCATCATCTGCGCGGGGAGGCATCCGATGGCGACGAGGCCTTTGTACGTGACCTGTGCGCGCAATACGGCTTGCCGCTGTGTGTTGAGCATGCCTATTTTGATGACGAATCGGGCAATATCGAGGCTGCGGCTCGCGAGGTGCGCTATGCCGCGGCACGGAGATATGTTCGCGAACTTTGTGCCGAATCGGGCGCACCGCGGACGGCGGCTCGTATCTGTACCGCGCATACTTCGTCGGACCGCGCGGAAACATTTTTGATGAACGCCATTAAGGGGTCGGGCCCGGCTGGGCTTTCGAGCATTCCCCGTCGAAGGAATATCGTGGTGCGCCCCTTGCTTGACCTAACTCATGGCGAGCTCGTGGGCTATCTACAGGTACGTGGTCAGCCATGGCGGGAAGATGAAAGCAACGAGGACGTTTCGTACCTGCGCAACTATGTACGCCATCGGGTGATGCCGGTGGTGGCACAGCGCAACGCGAGCGTCTGTAAGACGATTGGCGCCGCTTGCGAAATTCTGGGCGACGAAGACGCCTTTCTTTCCCAGCTTTCGGCACAGGCGTTTCGAAGCTGCCTGCGCAAGGAAGCGGCGGGCGCACTTGTGCTCGATGCGCGCCGTCTTGCCGCCGCTGAGGTTGTGATTGCACGGCGTATCGTGCGATTGGCGATTAAGCGCATCGATCCCGACGCGCGACCGGAGATGCGGCACGTGGAGCGCGTGCTCGCCTGCGTCGCTGCGGGCTCGGGCTCGGTTACGCTTCCTGCGGGAATTGATGCCCGTGTGGAGTTTGGCACGCTGGCGTTCAAGGCCCCGGCGGCGCGCGAGGGTTTAGTGGCCGATTGGATCTCCGTTCCCGGTCGTCTGCCGCTGGGGGCGGGGCATATGCTGACAGCGGAGCCGATGGCTGTGGAGCCGGGGTGCGATATCGTGCACCGTGCCCGCGAGCTTGCTGCTGCCGGAAAGGTTGCGGCCTTGGTGGATGCGGCGGCCCTGGGGTTTGCCGACCGCGATAGCGAGCGGATGTTAGCCGGCTCGCGCGGGGAGATTCCCACCGAGGCACGATCGGCGCGCCTGTGGGTGGATAGCCCTGTGCCGGGAGACGTGATGTGCCCGTTGGGGATGAACGGCCGAAGCAAGAAAGTGTCAGACCTGTTAAACGAGGCGCGCATTCCTGTTTCAGACCGCTCTGGCGTACCCGTGGTAAGAACGGCTCCGGGAGGTGCCGTAGTATGGGTCGCGGGCGTTCGCGCGGACGAGCGTTTTAAATGCACGGCCGCAACGCGCGTGGCATATCTGCTTCGTGTGGTCGATGCGGAATAGCGCTTCGCGCCAGCTATTCTGTGCGACGTTGACGGTATTCCCGCGCTGATGGCGCACGTGCTGGTAAATATACCCCGTGCGCTGCTAGAATGTGTAGTTCGCGTCCATGCGGCGGTGCGTGGGCGATAAGCACAAGAAAGGGTTGTCATGGCTTCTCAACATCCGGATATCGAGAAGGTTCTGTTTACGCAGGAGGATATCGACGGTATCGTCTCTCGCCTAGGCGAGCAGATTACTCGCGACTACGCGGGTAAGGATCTGGTGCTGATTGCGGTCCTGCGCGGCGCCGTGGTCTTTATGGGCGACCTGATGCGCAAGATCGAGCTGCCGACCAACATCGATTTCATGGCTGTTTCGAGCTATGGCGACGGTGTGAAGTCCTCGGGCATCGTGCGTATCATTAAGGACCTGGATATCGACATCCGCGGTCGCGACGTGCTGATCGTCGAGGACATTCTGGACTCGGGCCTGACGCTCAAGTATCTGATGAAGAACCTCGAGAGCCGCAAGCCCGCCTCGCTGGAGGTTGCCGCCTTCCTGTGGAAGGACGTTGAGGACCGTACCTCGGCCGTCACGCCCAAGTATGTTGGAACCCATTGCCCCGATGCCTTTGTGGTGGGCTACGGCCTCGACTATGCCGAGCGCTATCGTAACCTTCCGTATCTGGGCATTTTGAAACCGGAGGTTTATTCGTAAGATGCCCGACGACCGTAACGATAACAATTCCCAGACTCCCCGGGAGCCTAAGATCCCGGGGATGCCCGGAGGCAAGAAGCCCACGCGTACGGGCTGGCTGTATTTTATTTTGGCTTGCGCGCTTCTGGGCTACGCCTTCTTTAACATGGGCTCCGGCTTTGCCAATTCCAGCAATACCGTAAAGCTCGCGACGAGCGAGATGGTCAACGCCATTAAGCAGGATCGCGTCGAAGATTTGACCTATACGGTTCAAGACGGAAGCGTGGCGGGTCATTACTGGAAGACGAAAAAGGACAAGGGTGACACGAGCGAGCTCAAGAGCTTCTCCTCGACCTACGTCGGTTCCGATTCGCTTGCCGAGCTTATGGCGGAGCACCCCGATACCAAGTACATCGTCAACACCAATGACCCCGATTTTTGGGGCGACTTGGCGATGAGCGTACTTCCGACGATCGCCCTGATCGCCATCATGTTCTACTTTATGCGCCAGATGATGGGCGCCAACAACAGGAACATGCAGTTTGGCAAGACCAACGCCAAGACCAACGAGGCAACGCGCCCCAAGGTCAAGTTTGAGGATGTTGCCGGTGTGGACGAGGCAGTCGAGGAGCTCGAGGAGATTCGCGACTTTTTGAGCGATCCGGACCGCTATCGCAAGCTGGGCGCCAAGATTCCGCGCGGCGTGTTGCTGGTTGGCCCTCCGGGTACCGGTAAAACCCTGCTGGCCAAGGCCGTTGCCGGCGAGGCGGGCGTGCCGTTCTTTAGCATCTCGGGTTCCGACTTTGTCGAGATGTTCGTGGGTGTCGGCGCCAGTCGCGTGCGCGACCTTTTTAAGGAGGCCAAGTCTCAGGCTCCGTCAATCATCTTTATTGACGAGATCGATGCCGTGGGACGTCAGCGCGGAGCTGGCTTGGGCGGCGGTCACGACGAGCGCGAGCAAACGCTCAACCAGCTGCTGGTCGAGATGGACGGTTTTGAGGAAAGCGAGTCGGTCATCCTGATCGCCGCGACCAACCGCCCCGATATTCTGGACCCGGCATTGCTGCGCCCCGGCCGTTTTGACCGTCAGGTTACGGTCGACCGTCCGGACGTGAAGGGCCGCGAGCAGATCTTGCGCGTGCATGCTGAGAACAAGCCGATGGACGAGGACGTTAAGTTTGAGAAGCTCGCCCAGATGACCGTTGGCTTTACTGGTGCCGATTTGGCGAACCTGCTCAACGAGTCTGCGCTGCTGGCCGCTCGCCGTCATCGTTCTGTGATCTCGATGGACGAGGTCGAGGAGTCGATGGAGCGCGTGATTGCCGGACCGCAACGCAAGGGTCGCGTGATGACCGAAGCCGAGCGCACCACGATTGCCTACCATGAGAGCGGTCACGCTTTGGTGGGCCACATCCTGGAGCACTCCGATCCGGTTCATAAGATCTCGATCGTCAGCCGCGGTCAGGCCCTGGGCTACACACTGCAGCTTCCGCAGGAGGACCACTTCCTCAAGACCAAGAACGAGATGCTCGACGAGCTCGCCGTGTTCTTGGGCGGTCGCGTTGCCGAGGAGCTCATGTGCGACGACATCACGTCGGGCGCGAGCAACGATCTGGAGCGCGCGACTAAGATGGCGCGCGAGATGGTCACGCGCTTGGGCATGAGCGAGGAGCTGGGCACGCAGGTCTTTGGCGAGGCGCAACATCAGGTGTTCCTGGGTCGCGACTACGCCGATCACCAGGATTACTCCGAGGAGACGGCGCGCCGCATCGATATCGAGGTTCAGCGCATCATGCGCGAAGCCCATCGCCGTGCGGTCGAGATTTTGGATGCCCGTCGCGATCAGCTCGATCTGATGGCGAAGGTGCTGCTTGAGCGCGAGACCGTCGAAGGCGACGCCGTGAACGCCCTGCTCGACAACGAGTGGGATGCTTACCTTGAGCGCGAGGGCGATATCCTGGCGGCCAAGGAGGAGCGCAACGCCAAGGCGGCCGGCATGCCGACCAAGAAGCGCTCGCCTCGCATGAGCGAGGAGGAGTTGGCGGCTGATGCCGCGGCCTTTGCGCAGGCGGCCATGCAGGAGGATGCCGAAGCCGCATCCGATGATGCCGGAGATGGCAATGCCGCCAACGCTGACGGCAACACCGACGCCGACAAATAGTTCTTGTAGCGAAAGCCTCTGCGGGGAAACCTGTGGAGGCTTTTTCTTTTGAGCGATATGTTGATTGGGGACAGACTTAAATTGAACTGCGTCCCGAATCTTGGCCTTCTTTATTAGAAGCGAACACT
>NZ_QRQX01000037.1:0-7357 GCF_003475665.1 Collinsella sp. AF29-7AC | reverse complement strand
GCCGTCATCGAGATTGAAGAAGGGGGAGGCCTCGCGGCCTCCCCCTTCTTTGCGTTTACGGGCTTTTGTCTCACATAGTAGCTGTGTTTTATAACCCTCGTTTGTCGCATCTTCTGTGAACGGGCTACAATAGCTTAGTCTGTGCAATATGGAGGTGAACATGGCTGAAGCTGGTATCGGCGTTGATATCGTCGAGATTTCCCGCATGAAATCTATTCTTGAAAAGACGCCGTCGTTTGCTCGGCGTGTGTTTACCGAAGAAGAGCGTGCGTATTGCGATGCATCATCGCGTCCCGCTGCTCACTATGCCAGCCGCTTTGCTTCGCGCGAGGCGGTGCTTAAAGCTCTCGGCACGGGTTTTAGTCAAGGCGTGGGTCGCAAGGATGTTTCGGTAACGCGTGATAAACTCGGCAAACCGAAGGCGCTGCTTTCGGGCCGTGCTCTCGAGATCGCTCAAGAACTGGGTGTTGTTGAGGTCGCTCTTTCCATTACGCTTACGGGAGACTTGGCCGTTGCGAATGCCATCGCGATTACCGAAGATGCTCGGCCTAAGCCAAAAGAGGAAAAGGTGAGCAACAAGAAACGCGTTGCGCAGACATTTAAAGAGGCTCGCTCTGTTTTAGATGAGCTTGAGCAGCTGCAGAATTCAGCATTGACGGAGCACCTGGGCGATGCTTCGCAAGATACGCTAGGAGCATAGATGAAACCGGTTTTGAGTACCGAAGAAGTCGTTCGTCTCGAGGACATCATCGAACGCGAAGGGACTTCGAAGGCCGAGCTTATGGAGCTAGCGGGTGAGTTTGCCGCTAACGAGGTCTTGAAGCTCAATCCCGATCGGGTTCTCGTTTTGGTCGGTTTTGGTAATAATGGCGGCGACGGTTGGGTTGCCGCCGATATCCTGAGCCATAAGGGTGTGGACGTGGATATCGTTTCTCCGGTTGAACCGGATGAGATTCCTGCTGCTCTGGCACGTCATGTTGCTCGTCGTACTGCCGGCCGCGATGTGCACGTTTGCGTCGGCCCCTCGCGTGATGAACTCGAGGTTTTGATCGATAAGGCCGATGTTGTTGTCGATGCCATTTTTGGTACCGGTTTCCACGGGAATCTGCGTGCGCCGTTCTCCATTTGGATTCCTACGGTCAATGAATGCGCCGATTGTGTCGTATCCATTGATGTCCCCTCGGGCCTGAATGCAGAGACGGGCGTTGTTGATGACGACTGCATTCGTGCCGAGCGCACGGTGACGATGATTGCGCCCAAGATTGGTCTGTATAGCGCTGATGGTCCTGAGTATGCTGGCGATTTGATCTGCGGCAATCTTTACGACCGTCTTGACGAGGTCATCGATGATGTCGACCACGCCGCCGAGATTGTCGAGCCCGGTGACTTAGTTGATTACTTTGCTCCGCTACCATCGAATATCGATAAGTATTCCCGTGGCTCCGTGCTTATTGTCGCCGGATCTGCGCAATATCCTGGTGCTGCCATTATGGCGGCCAAGTCTGCAGCTCGCGCGGGTGCTGGTTACGTGGCAGTCGCGGCTCCTGACGCCTGCGCCAATCTCATTCGCATGGCACTTCCTTCGATTCCGGTCTTTGCTATTCCGTCTGATTCCCGCGGCTCCTTTGGCGCCGCTGCGCGCATGACGGTGTGCGAGATCGCAAAGAAGTACAGCTGCGTGCTGTGCGGTCCCGGTATGACGACGTCTGCCGGCGCTATGCAGGTGGTTTCGGGCTTGCTCGAGCTTGATGTACCGCTAATTTTGGACGCCGATGCACTCAACTGCCTTGCTAAGATTGCCATTGACGGTATTGATAGTAACCCCGAGATGTATCGTCGCGAGCAGCCGTTGGTTATGACGCCGCACTATCGTGAGCTTTCGCGTCTGGTTGCCGGTGACGAGGTGAACGACCTTGGTACTGCGATTGCAGCTGCGCAGAAGGTTGTCTGGGCTGCAGGCTCCGACAATCTGGTGGTCATAGCCAAGGGGCCGACGACGGCTATCTGTGGCGTTGAGCGCGTGCTGCTGCCACTCTCGGGTCCGGCTTCTCTGGCAACTGCCGGTTCTGGTGATGTTCTCGCGGGTATTTTGGCCGGCACGCTTGCCACCATGCGCGACGAGATGGATCGTTGGGAGCTGCTGTATTCGTACGCCGTCGCACTTCACAGCTACGCCGGTTTTGCTGCGGCGACGGAGTATGGTGAGAAGAGCGTTATCGCGACCGATCTTATCGACTTGATCGGTCCTGCCATGGAGCTGGCGGCAAAGGATGCGCTCGAAGATCTGGGAATCATGGACGAAGGGTCGGATGACTAATCATGAATAAAGCCGATTTGACGCGCTGGTCCTGGGTCGAGATCGACCGCGGGGCGCTCCGTCGCAACACGAGGGCCTATAAGAACTTGCTGAATCCGCGTCAGCGCCTGTGCTGCGTGGTCAAGGCCGATGCTTATGGTCATGGAGCTGTTGAGTGCGCCAAGATCATGTATTCGGCCGGTGCCGACATGTTTGCCGTGGCGACGGTTAACGAGGGCGTTGGGCTCCGTCAGGGCGGAATTACTAAGCCCATCCTGATTCTAAGCGAGCCGCCTATCGAGGCTATTCCTGCATTGCTCGAATTCGATATCATGCCCTCGGTCTATACGTCTGACTTTGCTCTTGCGTATGGCGAATGTGCTGTCGCGGCGGGCAAAGTGGGCAAGTACCATCTTGCCATCGAGACGGGCATGAATCGTATCGGCGTTCACTACACGCAGGTGCTCGACTTTGTCCGCGGTATAAATTTCCATCGCGGTATTCAGTGCGACGGCGTATTTACGCACTTCGCCACGGCCGATGAACCTTCGGGCTGGGACTACAAGCTGCAGTGCCAGCGTTTTACCGAGGCCGTTCAGGCCATTAAGGATGCGGGCTTTGAGTGCGGTATCGTGCATTGTGCCAATACGCCATCCTCGATGCTCGATTCTTCAATGCACTTTGACATGATTCGTGCCGGCATCGGTTTGTATGGTCTGCAGCCATGTGAGCTGAGTGGTCGCGTGATGCAGCTTGATCCCGTCATGAGCGTCCACGCGCGTGTGACGCGCGTGGCACACCCTGCGATGGGCGAGGGCGTGGGCTACGGCTTTACCTACCGCGTACCGCGCACGCGCGTTCAGATCTGCACCCTTCCGATCGGTTATGCCGATGGCCTTTCGCGTACGCTTTCCAATCGTATGGACGTGCTGTATCGCGGCGAGCGTGTGCGTCAGGTGGGCAATATCTGCATGGACCAGTTTATGGTCGCCATTCAGTCCAACCCGGCGCATGAGATTCCCGAGGCCGAGTATGGTGACGAGATGATCATTGTCGGCCGCGATGGAGATGCCGAGATTACCATGGACGAGATGGCGCGCCTACGCGGCACGATTAACTACGAGGTCGCTTGCGGCTTTGGTATGCGTCTCGACAAGGTCTACGTGTAGGAGTCGCTATGGGCGTCATGCACATTCCCGGCCATAGCCATCAGGCGCCGCGTGAGGTCGCACTCGAGGAGATCGAGGCCGTTCTGGGCGATTGTCACCTTTGCCAGCTTTACCAGTCGCGTCACAACATCGTGTTTGGCGTGGGAAACCCCCGCGCTCGCGTGATGTTTATTGGCGAGGCGCCGGGCCGTAATGAGGATTTGCAGGGCGAGCCCTTTGTGGGGGCGGCAGGCGAGGACCTCAACGGCATTTTGTCGCTGGCGGGGCTCAAACGCGAAGACGTCTACATTGCCAACGTGCTTAAGTGCCGCCCGCCGGGAAACCGCAATCCGCGCCCCGAGGAAGTGCTGGCTTGCTCACCGTTTTTGCGCGAGCAGATTCGAAGCATCTGGCCCGATATCATCGTGACGCTCGGCAACCCCGCAACGCACTTTGTGCTCAAGACCGAGATCGGCATTACCAAGCTGCGCGGCAGGTTCCATCAGATTGGGCACTTTGTGGTGATGCCCACGTTCCATCCGGCAGCAGCGCTACGCAATCCAGCGTGGCAGGAGCTGCTGGAGGAAGACTTTAAGATGCTGGGCGACTATCTGGGGCGACATCCCGCACCAGAGGACGCCTCGGAATAATAAGGAGCATATATGTCCCTGGAGCGCCTGGGGGTAGGTACTTACAAAACGACTTGCGCTGCCGATACGGAGTACTTTGGCGAGCTAATTGCACCGTGCCTTGAGGACGGAGATGTGCTCATCCTGACCGGTGGCCTGGGAGTGGGCAAAACTCACTTTACCAAGGGCGTCTCGCGCGGGCTGGGCGATGGGCATATGGTTACGAGTCCTACGTTTGCGCTCATGGCCGTTCACGATCAAGGTCGTATTCCGCTGTTTCACTTTGATCTATACCGCCTGGAGCATGCCTACGAGCTCGAGGATACGGGCATTTTCGATGTGCTGGGCTATGAGGGTGCTTGCCTGCTGGAATGGGGCGAACAATTCCAGGACGAGCTGACGGATGAGTATCTTTCGGTGACGCTCAGGCGTGATGAGGGCGACAGCGATGTGCGAACGATAACGCTTGAGGCGCACGGTGACCGCGCAATGGAGCTTTCCCATTTGATTGATAAGGCTGTACAAGATGAGCTTGCATAACGACAACGCGCTGGTGGTGGCGCTCGATACCTCGACCGACATGCTTGCCTGCGCGGCAAGCTGGATCGATGGGCAGACGGGTGAGACGAAGCTCGTGAGTGGCGACCACATGTGTCGCCGTCACGCCAACGTTGAGCTCGTGAATACCGTTGATGGCGTGCTGGCTCAAGCCGGTCTGGATCGCAGCGATGTTGGTTGCTATGTGGTCGGCCGCGGCCCGGGGTCCTTTACGGGTGTGCGCATCGGCATCTCCACTGCCAAGGGCCTCGCGCGTGGTGCCAATGTTCCGCTGCTGGGCGTGTCGACGCTCGACGCTTGCGCTTGGACGGCGTGGAAGGCTGGCGTGCGCGGCAAGCTTGGTATCTTGGCCGATGCTATGCGCGGTGAGGTATATCCGGCGCTGTATATGCTGGTCGATGAGGGTCCCGAGCGTCAATTTGAGCGCGAACACGTGGTCAAGGCCGCCGTGGCGCTCGATGAGTGGCGCCAAGCAGCGGACTGGGGCCAGGTTCAGCTGACCGGTGACGGTCTCGTGCGCTATGGCAAGCTGCTGGGTGAGGACGAGACCGCCCGCTGCGTGGAGCGCGACCTGTGGTGGCCTTCGGGCGAGGGCTTGCTGCTCGCGCACGCTGCGGGTGACGGCGATCCGGCTCGCGTCCTGCCGATTTACACGCGCCTTTCGGATGCCGAGGAAAACGAGCGCAAGCGTCTTGGTCTTGCTGAGAGTGCACAGAGCGAAATTACGGGCGTTGCCGATGAGCTCGCCGGTCGTCATCTGCAGTTCCGTCCCATGGGCGCGGCGGATGCCGAGGGCGCGAGCGCGCTAGAGGCTGCCTGCTTTGAAGGTGCCGGACACGAGGCGTGGACGCCGGGCATGTTCCTGTCCGAACTGGGCGAGGACGTCGCTGCGCCGCGTAGTTGGTGGGTGGCACACGACGACGGCAAGCTGCTGGGCCTTGCCGGCGGTATGGTCGTGGACGGTGATGTGCAGATTCTGGATGTCGCCGTCGACCCGGCACATCGCCGTGAGGGCATTGCCC
Source organism: Collinsella sp. AF29-7AC (assembly GCF_003475665.1). NCBI lineage: Bacteria > Bacillati > Actinomycetota > Coriobacteriia > Coriobacteriales > Coriobacteriaceae > Collinsella > Collinsella sp. AF29-7AC. Next base: position 1,704 of record NZ_QRQX01000037.1, on the reverse strand, counting down.
GCAAGCTGCTGTCGCATGTGAGCTATGATGCCCAGATGCTCGGCTGCACCACGGCTTCGCTCGAGGTCGAGGACGACAACAAGGGAGCGATCGCGCTTTATAACGCTCTGGGCTTTACCGAGGCAGGATGGCGCCGCGGCTATTATGGTGCCGGCAAGGATGCCATCGTCATGACGGCTCCGCTGCCTCTGGTGCTTCCGGTCGACAATGCCTCGCCCGAGCCGACGGCGGCAGAGCAGCGCGTATGGCCGCTGCCTGCGCCTAGGCGCTCCGAGGGGGAGCGTGCCGAAATTGAGCGCCGCCGCCTAGTGCTCGCTATCGAGAGCTCCTGCGACGAGACGGCGGTGGCGATTATCGATGCAGATGGCAATATGCTGGCCAACCAGGTGTCGACACAGATTGATTTTCACGCCCGCTTTGGCGGCGTGGTGCCCGAGATCGCCTCGCGCAAACACGTTGAGGTGATTGTGAGCGTCGTGGATGCGGCGCTCGAGGATGCCGCAGCATCGCTTGGTCTTGAGGGTGGAGCCATTGCCCCTAGCGAGCTTGCCGCCGTGGGCGTGACACAGGGTCCGGGCCTGGTGGGCGCCCTCGTGGTGGGCGTTGCCTTTGCTAAAGGCTTTGCCTACGCTGCCGGTAAGCCGCTCGTATGCGTCAACCATCTGGAGGGGCACCTGTTTGCCAACTTGCTGGCGCAGCCCGACCTCAAGCCGCCGTTTATCTTCACGCTCGTCTCGGGCGGTCATACCATGCTTGTTCACGTCAAGGCGTGGGGCGACTACGAGGTGCTCGGCGAGACGCTCGACGACGCCGTGGGCGAAGCCTTCGACAAGGTGGCAAAGGCGCTGGGCCTGGGCTATCCCGGTGGCCCCATCATCTCCAAGCTTGCCGAGACGGGCAATCCCCGCGCGATTGACTTCCCCCGTGCGCTTAACAGCAGGGGGGACTATCGCTTCTCGCTTTCGGGCCTCAAGACGGCGGTGACGCTCTACATCGAGCAGGAGACCAAGGCTGGGCGCACGATTCACCTGCCCGACCTAGCGGCCTCGTTTGAGGCGGCGGTCTTTGACGTGCAGTACAAGAAGGCCAAAAACGCCCTGCACGCCACCGGGTGCAAGGAGTATTGCATCGGCGGTGGTGTCTCGGCTAATCCGCATCTGCGCGAGATGATGATCAAGAAGCTCGGGCGTCAGGGGATCCGCGTAACGGTGCCACCGCTTTCGGCGTGCACCGACAATGCCGCCATGATCGCAGAGGTTGCCCGCCGTAAATTCGACCGAGGAGAAATCTCGCCGTTCGACGTCGACGCCGATCCAAACATGACGCTGTAGCTGGTACGGCGCGGTCCCCGGACGGAGGGGCCGGATATAAGGTTTCCTGCTCTACAGTCCTGCGCAAGACGAAGGCCACATTAAGTGGCCTTCTTTGCGTGCGGAACTCGCGATAAACCTTATATCCGGCCCCTCCGTCCGGGGACCTTTCTGTATCGATATAGCTTCTGAGCTGGTTTGGCGTCGACAACGTCCGGCAAGGTTAGCCAGCTGCGTCGAATTTCCGGCGTGCTTTAGCTGAAAGAAAAAGATGGTGTGCGGAGCTTTGCTCCGCATTTGGGATGGGAGCCCCTGAGAGCCGCGGGAGCCGGGCGGCGCATATGAACTTTATCGCGAGTTCCGCACGCAAAGGAAAGCACTTAATGTGCTTTCC
>NZ_QRQX01000036.1:1424-7820 GCF_003475665.1 Collinsella sp. AF29-7AC | reverse complement strand
TGTTCGCTTCTAATAAAGAAGGCCAAGATTCGGGACGCAGTTCAAAAGGTGCCTGTCCCCATTGTGGCGGTTTGGACCGGCTGGGCATGTGTGCATCGGGTGGTATCTAAGTTGAGATACCACTTCTGGTATATCAGCTTGCGCTTGCGTGAGTACAATACTCGAACGTTATACGTCTCAGCGCCCCCTGTGCGTGGACGTCTTGCAGTCACGCGAACGAAGGGATTTATCCTATGTGCGGAATTGTCGGCTACACCGGCTCTGATATTGCAAAGAACATCCTGGTCACGGGTCTTAAGCGTATGGAGTATCGCGGCTATGACTCCTCGGGCGTCGCGCTCGAGGTGGGTGAGGGCGCCGCGGCGCACCTCGACGTCATCCGCCGCGTGGGCAAGGTCGCGGGCTTGGAGAGCGAGCTTTCCAACATCGACAGCGACGCTACCTGCGGTATCGGCCACACCCGTTGGGCCACCCACGGCAAGCCCTCCGTCGTTAACGCCCATCCCCACACCAGCTGCGACGGTCGTATCGCCATCGTCCACAACGGCATCATCGAGAACTTCGCCGAGCTGCGCGAAGAGCTGGAGGGCCGTGGTCACCACTTTAAGAGCGAGACCGATACCGAGGTCTTCGCGCATCTGATCGAAGAGGCTTATGCCGAGACGCACGACCTGATGGCCTCCGTGCGCGAGGCTTGCACCCACGTGGTCGGTGCCTATGGTCTGGCCGCCGTGTGCGCTGACGAGCCCGGCGTGATCGCCGTGGCCCGCAAGGATTCCCCGATCGTAGTCGGCGTGGGCGAAACCGGCTCCTATGTTGCTTCCGATGTCATCGCGCTCATCGACGCCACCCGCGATGTCGTGGTGCTCGAGGACGGTCAGTTTGCCAAGCTCACGCCCGCGGGCGTCGAGTACACCGACGAGGCCGGCAACGTCATCGAGCCCAAGGTCACCCACATCGACTGGGACCTGGACATGGCAGAAAAGGGCGGTTATCCCGACTTTATGCTCAAGGAAATCCACGAGCAGCCGCGCGTCGTGCGCGATACGCTGGTGGGCCGTATGACGCCTGCCGGCGAGCTCGATATCGACGAGCTGGGCCTGTCCCTCGAGGAACTCAACGATATCGACCGCGTCTACGTGATCGCTTGCGGCACCAGCTATCACGCTGGCCTCATTGCTAAGAATCTCATTGAGGGCTGGGCTCGCATCCCCACCGAGGTTGAGGCGGCCAGCGAGTTCCGCTACCGCAACCCCATCATTACGCCGACGACGCTTGTTGTGGCCGTGTCCCAGTCGGGCGAGACGGCCGATACCCTTGCCGCCATTCGCGACGCGCGCATCAAGGGTGCCAAGGTCTTCGGCATCACCAACGTGGTGGGCAGCCCCGTGGCGCGTGAGAGCGACGGCGTCATCTACACCAAGGCCAACAAGGAGATCGCGGTCGCCTCGACCAAGAGCTTCATCGGCCAGGTCGTGAGCCTCACGCTTTTGGCCCTGCTGCTGGCGCAGGTCAAGTACCGCCTGACCACCAAGCAGGCGCGCATGCTGTTCCGCGAGCTTTCCGATACGGCCGAGCAGATCCAATGGATCTTGGATACGCAGACCGAGGCCGTGCACGAGGCCGCGCTTGTCTGCAAGGACGCGCAGTCCGCGCTGTTCGTGGGCCGCGGCATGGGCGCCGCTATCTCCTACGAGGGCGCTCTCAAGCTCAAGGAGGTCAGCTACCTGCACGCCGAGGCCTACGCCGCCGGCGAGATGAAGCACGGCCCCATCGCCCTGATCGACCCGGGCTTCCCCGTCATCGCGGTGGCCACCAAGAGTGCCACCTACGACAAGACCGTGTCGAACCTCATGGAGTGCAAGGCGCGCGGCGCTAAGGTGATCGTGGTCGCTACTGAAGGCGACGAGGAGATCAACAAGATTGCCGACTGCATCATTCGCGTGCCGGCCGTCCGCGACGTGTTCAGCCCCATCACGGCGAGCGTCCCGCTGCAGCTGCTCGCCCGCGAGGTCGCCATCCTGCGCGGTTGCGACGTTGACCAGCCCCGCAACCTGGCGAAAAGCGTCACGGTCGAATAATCGAGTTCCGTCGTTCTAACAACTAAGGCCCGGCTCCGCATCAAGACGGAGCCGGGCCTTGTTGCATTTGCCCAGATAAAACCTGCCAAAATAAACCTGTCCCTTTTTGGCAGGTTAGCGAAGCTTGCTGGTCTCGAAGTACTCGGGGAACTGGTCCAGGACCTCGGTTTGGTTGCGGAACATCATATGCAGGTGCTTGCTGACCAAAAAGCTCGCCTCGATGGGGTCGCGACCGGCGATGGCGCGGCGGATTTGCTTATGCTCGTTAACAGTCTCCTGATTGTCGAGCGTCTGTGTGGCGGCGCGCAGCCAGCGGAAGCGCTCCAGGTCGGCATTGGTCTCTTCGAGCCACGACCACACGGTGCTACGGCATGCGATGCTAAAGATCATGCGGTGCATGAGGTTGTCGCTTAAAAAGAAGCCGATGCGATCCTCTTCGGCCATGGCCTTTTCCTGCAACGCGATGGCCCGGTCGAGCTGCTCGACGCCTGCCGAGGTGGCGCGCGCGCAGCACTCTACAATCACCTGTTTTTCCAGGTGCTCGCGAATGTAGCAGGCACTCTCGGCAAGGGTGAGGTTGATGGGCGAGACATAGGTGCCGCTTTGGGGCACGGTGCGCACCAGGCCCTCTTGCGCCAGACGCACCAGTGCCTCGCGCACAGGGGTGCGCCCCATATCCAGGTCGTCGCACAGCTGCTTGACGCCCAGCTTTTCGCCCGGTTTGTAGTCCAGATAGACGATCTTGCGTCGAATGGTGTGGTAGGACTGGTCCTGTAGGCTCGTTTCTTGCTCGCCGATGTGCATCGATTCTTCCATAGCGCCTCACAAACGTTCTTCCACACTCATATGTCGGTTGTTTATTATGCCGCGAATCAGTTCTCTGCGGTGGAAATACAATCGCCGCCCGATAACTTTTGCGACATTTTTGCCTGCGTTTGTACGGGATTGTGCTCAACGTTGCCGTATCATAAGCCGTCGCAAACGTGAAAGAGAAAGAAGGAATCCCATATGCAACTGGCGAATATCGTACGCGAGCGCTGGAAGGGTGTCTTGTTCTGCCTGATCATCGCTATCCCCGCAACGCTGCTCGGCAAACAGATTGAGGTGGTCGGTGGGCCGGTATTCGCCATCCTCTTCGGCATGGTTCTGGCGCTCGTCTTTCCCAAGAATCGCCGCGAACAGCTCGCCGTCGGTGTCACCTATACGTCTAAAAAAGTCTTGCAGTACGCGGTTATCCTGCTTGGCTTTGGCATGAACCTCTCCCAGATTCTGTCCAAGGGCGCCCAGTCGCTACCGATTATCGTGGCGACAATCTCGACCTCGCTTGTTGTCGCCTTTGTGCTCTGCCGCGTTATGAACGTGCCGAGCAAGATCGCGACGCTTGTGGGCGTGGGCTCGTCAATTTGCGGCGGTTCTGCCATCGCCGCGACCGCGCCCGTCATCGATGCCGACGATCGCGAGATTGCCCAGGCTATTTCGGTCATCTTCCTGTTTAACGTTATCGCGGCGCTCGTGTTTCCGACGCTCGGCGGTATGCTCGGGCTGACCAACGAGGGCTTTGGCCTGTTTGCCGGCACCGCCATCAACGACACTTCGTCCGTAACGGCTGCGGCGAGCGCTTGGGACAGCATGCATCCCGGCGCCAATGTGCTCGAGAGCGCCACGGTGGTCAAGCTCACCAGGACGCTGGCCATTATTCCCATCACGTTGGTCCTCGCATGCTGGCAGATGCATCTGGCGCGCAAGGCCGGCGGCGACGCCAAAAGCACGTTCTCGCTTAAACGCGCGTTTCCCATGTTTGTGCTGTTCTTTGTGCTGGCGAGTGTAATCACCACGGTGCTTCAGCTTCCCGTGTCCATCACGGCGCCCATCAAGGAGCTGTCGAAGTTCTTTATCGTGATGGCCATGGCGGCTATTGGCTTTAATACCGATATCGTCGAGCTGGTCAAAAAGGGCGGCAAGCCCATCGCGCTGGGCTTTTGCTGCTGGATTGGCATTGCGTGCATGAGTTTGGGAATGCAGCACGTGCTGGGAATCTGGTAGAGAAGTAGCTTATTTGCGTGCTGCATGCTGGTGAGCGCATGCCTGCGGTGGAGCGATAGGAGCTCTTGCGGGTATGGCTTGTCCGCAGGTTTATAGGTCCCGAAGAGCTCTTATCGCCCCGCCAGGATGGCGATGCGGGGCAACTCATATACTCGCAGGACGGCGGCCTCTGCCCTATAGTGTTTGGTGAGCAATATCGTTCAATTTTGAAACACTCGCCCGCGCGGCCGTCGGTGGCGGCGTGGCGTCGAGGACGGGACGCAATATGAACAGTGACGCCAAGCTACAAATCTTGATCGAGGCCTTGGCTGCTGCCGGGGCCTCGGCGTTGGCAATCGATGGGCATGGACACGTGGCGATTTCGACCATGGATGATGTCGCGCTCGAGCAAGATGTCGCGGCATTTGTCGCCGAGCGCCTGGGGCGCGTGGGCAACGGCACGCGCCTGGTGATGGGGCATGCGGGAGGGCGCTTGAGCCTCACGGTGCGTCCGGTCGCCAAGGAAGACGGCGCGCTTTGGGTGGTCGTGATCCGCGAGGTGCGCGGTGTGGCGGCACACGCGGGCATTGAGTGGCTTAACGCAGATGAGGTCGAGGCGCGCTACGAGGCAAGCGCGTACGGCATTGTCGAGGGTGCCGCTGCGGTCTCTGGCCCCGTCTGCGAAAGCTATGCCCGCGGCGTGCCCCTCATGTTGGAGGGCGAGCTGGGTGCCGGCCAGGCAGAGATTGCAAAACGCCTCTATCTGGATGGGCCTTATGCTGACGAACCCTTTGTGTCCGTGGCACTTGACGAGCTCACAGATCGCGGCTGGCGCCATCTGCTCAAAAGCTCGGAATCGCCGCTGTTCCAGGCAGGGCTGACCCTTTGTATTGGCGGCTGGCATGCACTTTCGCCGCAGCGTCTGCGCGAGCTTGTCTCTACGATGACCGACACGGCGCTGGCCGCGCGTTGCCATGTGGTTCTGACGGCAAACGATATGCCGGGCGGTGGCGAAAGCGAACAGGCCGCTTTTGTAACCGAGCGCTTGGCGTGCGCAGTGAGTGTGGCGCCTGCGATTGCCGAGCAGGGTGGCGCATCGAAAAAGGTCGCGCAGTATTTGTCGTATCTGTCAGATGTCTTTGGAACTGCCGCTCCGAGTATGTCTGAGGAGGCTGCCTCGACACTCAACGGCTATCGCTGGCCACGTAACTATCTGCAGCTTCGCGAGGTCTCGGAACGACTCTATATATTAGTAGGGCCGGGTGTGGCGGAGCGCACGGTGGCGGAGGAGGTGCTCGCCCAGGAAGACGTCATCAAAACCGCAACCTTTGGCACTCCGACGCTCGACAGCGACCTGTATATCCTGCGTCCACTGACCGATACCGAACGCGACATCGCGCGGCTGGTCGTAGGCTACCTTCAGGGCAACCGGACCCGCGCTGCCGAGGTGCTGGGAATAAGCCGCACGACCCTGTGGCGCTTGCTGAAGGACGACGACCGCTGAGCGAGGCGCTCGTGACCGCATGCAGCGCGTGTGCTACAGTCCAAAGCGGTAATGTTTCGATTGCGTTACGGCGTGCGGGGGGTGTATGACGGAGACTTCAAAACCAAATCGGGCTCGAAAGCCCACGGCGCCGGTCAACCGTCGCACGACTTCGCGGACGTGGGGCAAAAGCGCCTCAGGCTTCGACGGCTCGTTCAAACGCACTAGATATGGCTATCCTTCGGCAAGCGCTCGCTTGGCCATGCAGGCCGAATCGTCGCTGTGGGGCCGTAAGCGTGTGGTGGGGTCAAAGCTCAAGCACGATGGAACGCTCGGCTTCATTAGCCGTGGCGCTGCTCGCCGTAGCGGCCTCAATCCCGCAGGCTGGCATCGCTATGTTCCGATCGCGGTCGTTGTTGCGGTGGTTGTCATCGCGCTCGCGGCGCTTGGTTACGCCGGCGGCGGGGCCGACCTGAGTGCGATGTTCGGGTCTGCTGAGCTCGCGCATGCCGGCACGGAGCTTGTCGAGGGCGCTCAGGCCCAGACGGGCGTGGCGCCTCAGCGTGGTATCGTTGCGGCGGCCTCCACCATCGCCGACGCGCAAAAGGACGAGGACGAACAGGGCGACAGCGCCGAAACGATCCACGCGAACGAAACGACGACAACTCCATCGGCAAGATAAGTTGCGAGTAGAGCAGCAAATTTGGGACGGGGCCTTTTAGCTGCCCAAGTGCCAGATGTCACCAGTGGCGCACCCGATGTCAGTCACCAACAGCGAGCGAGCCGCATTTGCGCCAAGGTGACGTGAAA
>NZ_QRQX01000036.1:0-1414 GCF_003475665.1 Collinsella sp. AF29-7AC | reverse complement strand
GAGCCGCATTTGCGCCAAGGTGACGTGAAATGAGAGGGCGCTAACCTTTTGGTCGCGCCCTCGAAATTGAACGTCAGATTGGCGCAAATGGGGCTCGCGCAGCGTCAGCGGGGCCGCCGTTCGTTAGAACGGCGGAACTAATTACCTGACGTACACGATGTTGTCGCGGCGGGGTTTGGCCTGGGGAAGCACGTCTTCGGCATAGCCCAGAATGCAGTTGCCCACACCGCGCAGGCTTCCGTCGGCGGGCAGACCCCACTTGGCCAGCAGTTCCAATCCCTCGGGTGAGTCAAAGACCTCGTGTGCTCGGTGGATCCAACACGAATCGACGCCCAGCGCATAGGCAGCGTTGAGCAGGTTGCCCATGGCGAGCGAGCCGTCTTCCAGGTGCGTGGGCACGCTGCGGTCGACGAGCACCGCCACAACGGTCTTGGCGCCGTAGAAGGGATCTCCCTCGCTACCCATAACCTGGGCGTTGAGCTGCGAGAGGCGCTCGACGGTTGCGGGGTCGGTGACGGCGACGAACGTGACCGGCTGGCGTCCCATGCCGCTCGGCGCATACTGACCGGCTTCGATAATGCGTGCGAGCTTCTCGGCCTCGACAGGGCGATCGCTGTATTTGCGGCAGCTGCGGCGATGGATGAGTGCCTCGATGGTCTCCATGTGTCCTCCTGACGTTGGTTGCGATGCCTCGTTCTTACCCGCCGAACCAAAACCGTAATCGCGCCGTCGGCCCCAAACAATGCAAGCTACCGAGTGGAAAAGTTGGTTTGCATAAAACTTCAGCCGGAATGTGACAGACCGGTGGGATGATTAAACGTTTTATCCCGTCTACCCTGCGGTTTTTTACCACTTGCCTAAATGATGCGCGCATAAGCCCTGATAAAGGTTTTACTAAAGGAGTACCAACGTTTATCAACGCGCCATGGTGGCGCCGGGCCAGGAGGTAACATCATGTTCCAGGCTGGAGATGTCGTCGAGACCGACTTCGAAGGATTTCTGAAGCTGTTGCGTTCCAAGACGCGTGCTTTCGTGTCGATCAACGATCACGAGTACTACATCACGCACACCGATGGCTATTGGCGTGTTCAGGATTGCGAGGCCCTCAACGATAAGGGCCACTTCACTGACTGCTCCGAGCTGGTCAACACGGTCTGCGAGGTCGTCGAGCTGCCTTGGATCTGCGGCAAGAGCCTGCACGACAGCTTCTCGGGCGCCACGGTCTACGAGGCCGTCGCTGCTTAACAGCCAACAATCGATATTCTCTCGCAACCGCCGGCGCCGCCCCGCGCCGGCGGTTTTTCTTGTCGATATGTTGTATAGGTCACACGTCTTGCACGGCGCCCTTGACGATAGTCAAAACTCGGAGGTTGATTTCCGATCTCAGCCGAACACATTGAGCAAATAGGCCATT
>NZ_QRQX01000035.1:0-8995 GCF_003475665.1 Collinsella sp. AF29-7AC | reverse complement strand
GGCCGCAGGGTCATCCCCATGCCCTGCGGCCCCGCGCGGGCGCCCCGCGGCGCGGTTCGCCGGGATGCGGTCTTACTGGCCCTGGGCCCTGTACCTGGCCTCGGTGGCCTCCTTGGCCGGCCGCCACCAGGACTCGTTGGCGACGTACCAGTCGATGGTGGCCTTGAGGCCCCCGACGAAGTCGGTGTGCGCCGGCCTCCATCCGAGCTCGCGCTGGAGCTTCATCGAGTCGATGGCGTAGCGGCGGTCGTGGCCGGGACGGTCGGCGACCCAGTCGAAGTCCTCGGGGTCGCGGCCCATGGCCTCCAGGATCATGCGCAGGACGGTGATGTTGTTCTTCTCGCCATTAGCCCCGATGAGGTAGGTCTCCCCCGTGCGGCCCTTGGTGAGGATGTCCCAGACGGCCGAGGAGTGGTCCTCGGTGTGGATCCAGTCGCGCACGTTCTCGCCCTTCCCGTAGAGCTTGGGGCGCACGCCGTCGATGATGTTGGTGATCTGGCGCGGGATGAACTTCTCCACGTGCTGGTAGGGGCCGTAGTTGTTGGAGCAGTTGGAGATCGTGGTGCGCAGGCCGTAGGTGCGGGTCCATGCGCGCACGAGCATGTCGGAGCTGGCCTTGGTCGAGCTGTACGGCGAGGAGGGCTTATAGGGCGTCTCCTCGGTGAACTTGGCCGGGTCGTCGAGCGCCAGGTCGCCGTAGACCTCGTCGGTGGAGACGTGGTGGTAGCGGATGCCGTATTTCCTCACGGCCTCCAGCAGGCGGAAGGTGCCCTCCACGTTCGTGCGCAGGAACGGCTCCGGGTCGGCGATGGAGTTGTCGTTGTGGCTCTCGGCGGCGTAGTGCACGATGGCGTCGTGGCCGGGGACCAGCCTGTCCAGCAGCTCGGCGTCGCAGATGTCGCCCACGACGAGCTCGACCCTATCCTCGGGCAGCCCCGCGATGTTCTCGGGGTTGCCGGCGTAGGTCAGCTTGTCCAGGACGGTGACGTGCACCTCGGGGTGGTTGTTGACCACGTAGTGCACGAAGTTGCTGCCGATGAAGCCGCAGCCGCCCGTGACGATGATATTCTTGGGTTCGAAAATCTCAGACATGAAAATCCAATCTGAAGCATGTACAGCTTCTTTAGTATGCCGCAGGAAGTGACGCCGCGACGCTATTCAACAAAACTATCGGACATTTCGGCATGCGATAAGAGCCATAACCTTCGCAGAATTACCTCCTGTACAAAACGCCTCCGAAATGCAGTCTTTGTCGTAGTGAAAAACCGAATCCCCAGTTATTTCACGTAAGTACTTATAGAAGAAATCCTCCCAGCTTTTAAACTTCTCACTGTTTACAAAGGCTTCTGGGGTTTCCAAAACCGTCTTAACATCTAGCTCTGAAATTACGCCGGAGCTCAGTAGAAGCCACTCGAATGATTCGGGAAGACAAACCGTAACAGTATCGCGGTGAATGTCTTGCAGCTTAAGGACGCGGTCCGCATAGCACCCAAATGCCGCCCCGTCCGCGACAACAAACACGCGATCGTCGAGATGCTGATCCAACCAGCCCAAAATCGCGCTGTTCGTCATGGCCGAAGTACAGGTAAGCTCACTGTCAGCGAAATGCCGTTCAAAGAACTGGAAACCAGACTTACTGTCCTCGCATAGAAGGATAGAAAAGTCCTGTTTTGGCGCCGACCGGGAAATAGCATAACGATGATTCCCGCGATCTTGATAAACAGGGACGAAAGAATGGTATTTTCCGCTCGTCTTAATCTTGTAAATCTCATCCACGCTATACGGAAGATTGGGGAAATCAGCCCTTGAGATCAGCACGAAATAATTCGAGGAATACAGCACATGATGGGCAAACTCATCAGAATGGATCTCTTTTAAGCCCTCATCGACAAATACAATCGAGTCATGAACGGACGAAAGCTGGTTTCGCCAATCATAATCGGTCAGGGCGACACAGGGACAATCGCATTGCAAGGAAACGCCCGACTGCTCGCCCGTTCGCATGTAGTCTGCGACCATGTCAAACAGTGTCGTCTTACCCGTGCCACTATCGCCACGCACAATAGTGATGTTCCGCTTGATGGTAAATGTGTACTTAGTTCCCCTGCGGCGGGAAATCTTAACGAGATGCGAACCGTTCATAAGCAGTACCTACAGATACGGAATCGACTCGTGAATCAATTCGGCCATGTTGTGAACGATTCGGCCGCTATTCACGACTTTAATTTTAAAATCCTCGCGACCAAAGTCCATCACATGATAGAGATTCACAACAAGCTTGCGGTCTTTCGCCATGTCGAGAATCCACTTGGCACAGTTGTCACCACAGGTAGAAGCGTTAAAAATTTGCTTACGATCAAATCTCATAAGCAGCAGCGATTTCACGCCACCAGAAAGCTGGAGTGGGGAGATGAATCCAAGCACAGGGCTTTCGATGACGTTTTCGGAGACAACATCCGATCGATCAACATCTTTAATTATCGAGACTGCATAGGGATCCGTAATCCAAGAAGACCGGTAAGAGTTTTTGAAATATGTCGCTGTGTTGTAAATCGCTTCTGGCATATCGCCAAAGTAGACGCTTAACACATCCACTCCCAATCATATTGTCTTTATGGTCAACGTAATCATAACGAAAGGGGCCACCAGATAAACGGTGACCCCTAAAAGAAAACAAGCTTGCGCTAGTACTCGCGCGGGCTGTTGACGATCTCGCCGGCGGCGACCTTCTTCAGGTGCCGCCCGTAGACCGACTTGCCGTAGGCCTTGGCGGCCTCCTCAAGCTCGGCGGTGGAGATCCAGCCGTTCTCCCAGGCGATCTCCTCGGGGACGGACACGGGCAGGTCCTGGGAGTGCTCCACGGCGCGGACGAACTCCGCGGCCTCGTGCAGGCTCTCCATGGTGCCGGTGTCCAGCCACGCGTAGCCGCGGCCGAGGGTCACCACGGACAGCGTCCCCTCCTCCAGGTACATCTGGTTGAGCGTGGTGATCTCGAGCTCGCCGCGGGCCGAGGGCCTCACTTCGTGCGCCTTGGCTGCCACGTCGCCCGGGTAGAAGTACAGGCCGGTGACGGCGTAGGAGCTCTTGGGTTCGGCGGGCTTCTCCTCGATGGAGACGGCCCTGCCCTCCCCGTCGAACTCCACGACGCCGAAGCGCTCGGGGTCGTCCACGTGGTAGCCGAAGACCGTGGCGCGGCCCGACTCGGCGTTCTGGACGGCGCGCGTCAGGTGGCGGGACAGGCCGTTGCCGTAGAAGATGTTGTCGCCGAGCACCAGCGCGCACGGCTCGCCGGCGATGAAGTCCTCGCCGATGGTGAAGGCCTGCGCAAGGCCGTCCGGCGAGGGCTGCTCGGCGTAGGACAGGTTCACGCCGTAGCGCGAGCCGTCCCCAAGCAGGCGCTCGAAGTTGGGCAGGTCGGTCGGGGTGGAGATGACCAGGATATCCCGGATGCCCGCCAGCATGAGGGTGCTAAGCGGGTAGTAGATCATGGGCTTGTCGTAGACCGGCAGCAGCTGCTTGCTGGTGACGAGCGTGAGCGGGTACAGACGCGTGCCCGAGCCACCCGCGAGGATGATGCCTTTCATAGGTTGGACCTCCAGAGTTGGGTGTACACAGATGATATAAGTATACGCGAGGCCGAACCTAGGTTGCAGAACTGCACAAAAGAAGGACGGAGAGAGCCAAGCATGCAGCCTCTTTGGTTCACGTCCTTACGGACCACAAGACTCCAACCATTGGACCATATTTGGTCCAATGCGCTGTTCAGTTAGCCATTGACACAAACACGCACTACAGGGTCGCGGACGAGCTGGATGAGGCGGTGGGCACATAACGGCGTGCGAGGTGACGGAGCGCCTCTACATCCACTCGTACCAAAACCTAGGAGACGGGGAGGTTGCTGGGGTCATTGAGCGAAGGGACGCCCTCTCGTCTCGAGGGACAGACCCCGAGGAGATATGGGCGAACTCGTTTGCCGCCGCGCTCCTCATGCCGGCACAGGTCGTAGCGAAACTCTGGGCGGGCAATTGTAGCATCGGTGAGATGACGGACATACTCGACGTATCCGTAACCGCCGTGGGCCATAGGGTGGAAAACCTTGGGCTGCGATAGCGCAGACCAGCGCGGAAGCAGGTCACCAAAAGGGACACAAGAGGCAATCGACCTCATGGGTTCGGCACAAAGGAGAGCAAACGTCTTCCCCATCGAAAGCGCCCATTTAGACGAGGTCAGGGTCGAATGCTCGAGCGAGGAGCGGGAACGGCGAGCCAAGGCGGCCCAGGCCGAGAGCGTGGTCAAGAGGATGGAGGCGGAGAACGACCTTCGGTCCGAACTCGGAAAGGCCGCGCTCAAGTGCGTCAAGTGGCAGCTGGTCGCATGCAACACCCTCGTCGTCGCGTACACCGCCCGTCTCATGTGGCTGCAGCGCGAAATCCCTACCGAGGTGATAATTTCCTGGATGGGCGCGACGACCGCCGAGATCATCGGAATACTCTGGGTGATAGCGAGGAGCCTGTTTCCGTTCCAGGACGAACACAGGTCCGCAGACCTGGAAAAGAGTGGCGGCGGCCGAATCGGCCACCCCAGGAGATAAGGGTCGCCCCAATGGCGGTTCTTTCTTTACGGAGGGGGCCGGGGGATTCGAACCCCCGGGCCTAGGACACACCTCGCACGTCACGTCAATCCGTTCGTTGGGCGCAGCCCCCGCCTAGGACCCTTGCAGCCCCTCCAACAAACAAGACAACTTTCATAATAACCCCCTTGAAGTCAATGGACCCGAAATGAGCAACGACTAGGAAGCAGAGCGCCGCGAGGACAATAACCTGAACCTCAACAGCGACAGAAAGCGTGATGTACGTAGATGTCCTCTTCGATGTTAACACAGCGGAACGGAGCGTCTGACGAACTCATAGCGACACATCTAAGAATGCCAGAAATCACGGAACTCCTCTCTGCATTTATAGCGAGACATGAAGTGAATAAGTACAATGAGCAGTGTCCAACAAACGAAAGGCAAACAATGCGAGTCGAAACAACCGGAGTATGCAGAGGAAACTGGAAAATCTACCAGCAACTTAAAATAGAAGGCATCCATGAAGGCTCCAGCATAAAAGCTCAAGCGGCAACGGATGACGACCGCCGCTTACCTTTGTCTCTTCTAAAATTCAAGGACAATAACGGCGAATCGAACTCATACGTTCTTGTAATCCCCGACCCCGATACCCGAGCCATTAAAATTGAGTTTAACGAAATCGGCAAAGACGGTTGCAACCTGAGCAGCGACTCCCTTTCGCTCAATTGCAAGAACATCAAATGGGAGTCGCGTCTTAACTACAAAATTAAACCTGACATGTGCAGCAAACTCCGAAATTACGATGACGTTTCAGAGTTTGAGATGGCGACGATTGATTTTTGGCAGTGCATCGAAGATTCAAACGAGTATATCCTGAGGTGCACGGTTAGAACACCGTACCGCAATGACTCGCAAATCAAACTTCGCTGCCTCGACCGGTTCCTCAATGAGGTTGGGCTGAGCATAGTCAATTTCGGTTCAAATGTAACGAGCGTTGGATTTACATCCGAGAAAAAGCAACTTGAAACGCAGCTCTCGATCCGCATGCCAAAGGCGTTTGATCGTTACTATTTTATTATTGACGATCAAAATCACCCATCATTCAGTGCATTTGACTGCTTAACGCCTGATAAATTAGGCTTGCTTCTTGAGGAGACCAACTTCCTCTTTACCCATGCGCAGTTTGACCCTGAATACCCCGAATGGTTTACAGAGCATAAGGCAACCATTGGTGCACTGGAGAAGCAGAGAAAAATCGTCTTCAATAGCGCTCCGAAATTCAGCATCATTGTCCCTCTTTACAACACGCCCATTTCGTTTTTTAACGATATGGTCGAATCCGTAAAAAACCAGTCTTATGCAAACTGGGAGCTCCTCCTAGTTAATGCAAGCCCTGACAATCAGGAACTAAAGGCTCGCGTTGAGCATGAGGTAGCCCGCGACAACAGAATTAAATCAATTACCCTTGCCGAGAATAAGGGCATTTCCGAAAACACAAATGCCGGAGTAGCTGCTGCTTCGGGCGATTTCGTCAGCTTCTTTGACCATGACGACATCCTTGAACCGGATTTGTTGTTCTCGTATGCCGAGGCAATTGAAAACAATGATAACGTTGATCTTCTTTATTGCGATGAAGACAAACTCATGCCCGATGGAAAGCTGGCACAGCCGTTCTTTAAACCGGATTTCAATATCGATTTACTCAGAAATAATAACTATATATGCCACATGCTTACCATCCGTAAGTCCCTTCTTGACACTCTAGAACCGAATACGAAAGAGTTCGATGGAGCCCAGGATCATAATTTGACTCTCCGGGCCGTTGAAAAGGCAAGGAATGTCCACCATGTTGCAAAAGTTCTATATCACTGGCGCCTAAGCGAAACATCAACCGCGGCTAATGCCGACAGCAAGCCGTATGCCACTATCGCAGGAATCAAAGCAGTTCAGAATCATTTGGACAGGCTTGGGCTCAATGCAAAGGTTGAACAGGCACGTCGTCCCTTTACATATAAAGTAACCTATGCCGCGCCAGATTCCCATCCGCTCGTTTCGATCATCATTCCAACCAAAGATTACGCTAATATCCTCGATAACTGCATTACGTCAATTGTCGAGAAATCCACATACGACAATTACGAGCTTGTGATAATCGAAAATAACAGCACGGAAAATGCGACGTTCGAGTATTACGATAAGTTACAAGCCAAATACCCTGATATCGTTCGCCTTGTTACCTGGGAGCACGAATTTAACTTTTCCAAGCTCATGAACTTTGGAGTGGCCCGTGCCAAGGGAAATTATCTCTTGCTGCTGAATAACGACACCGAAGTGATTACGCCCAATTGGATTGAAACTATGCTTGGCATCTGCGCACGCGAGGATGTTGGCGCAGTTGGTGCAAAACTCTACTATCCCGACAACACCATTCAACACGCTGGCCTATGCGTCACGGGCGGCGTGGCAGGACATCTCTGCCAAAGCATGCCAAAAGACAACTGGGGCTATTTTGCACTCAACGATGCGCAGCAAGATTTCAGCGCCGTCACGGCGGCTTGCATCATGACCAAACGAAGCGAATACGAAAAAGTCGGAGGTTTCACCGAAGAGCTTCAAGTCGCATTTAATGATGTTGACTTTTGCCTAAAGCTTCGCGAGATTAACGATCTGATTGTATACACGCCCGAAGTCGAGCTGTATCATTACGAGTCAATTTCTAGAGGCGTTGAAAACAACACGGACAAGCAGATTCGCTTCCACAAAGAGGTCGCGTACATGAATTATCGCTGGGCAAACTACTATGTCGAAGGCGATCCATACATGAACCCGAATTTCACCGTGGGAGAACCTGGAAATCGCTATTACCACTTGTGAGATCTAAATGCAGCCTCACAATAGGTGCAAGCAATATCATTGCATATAGATAAGGGGGACGGGGCCTCCATTCCCCCGCCCCCCCTTATTGCGGCGACATAATTGTGAGTTACTGATTCCTTTTTCTGTATTTAGAGAAAGGAATCTCATTGACTGAGTAATCGTCTTTCTCCGTACCACTTATAACGCGCTTCAGTACCGCCATTCAAAAACGTGAAAATTGCCCTTCAGTACCGCCAGCGGCGCGCTTGAGTACCGCGCCCCAGCGGTCCGCCGCCTATACACTCGAAACGCCATACCATTAGTCGAGAGAAAGGAACAGATTATGGCAAGAAGGTGATTTCCGACGTTGATGACCTGCAAGCTTTCTCTGGAAAAGTTGCCCCTCTATACGATATGCTTCTCTCAAACAGAAAAGAAATTGTCGCTCTCATCGAGCTTCGTGACACTCTGCTGTCTAAACTTATGTCAGGTGAATTCGATGTCTCTAGTGTTGAGCTTTAAGGATAATTTCAGGCGGTGCCGATGTACTCAGTAAATGGTGTCGACTTGCAGAGCAGTGAGCTTGAGGGGTTGAATCTGCTAGTTGCGGCTGAGGGGGAAGTGAGGGTAGCGGTTTTGTTGCCGAGAATCACCTTCATCTCACGGGCGAGAAGTACTGTTTCATCGAAAAGTATATTGAGCTCTACAACGGCCTACACGAAGCGGGCTTGATAAAAGGCCATGGTAGCGATGGTGGATTCCTCTTTGGGGGAGTCACTCAAAGAGGATTTAATTTCGTAGATGATTACGCCACCGTTGTTGCCCTGAACAAAGAGGAGAAAAGGTAGCAGAAGCTTCATGATTACAAAATTGCTGCATTCGGAATTATCGGAGGCTTATTGAGTGGTGCGCTCGAAAGCTGGATGGTTGAGGCACTCAAAAACATCCTTGCTCCATGCAGCTAAATGCCTAGTTTCTTATGTTGGAGGATGTAATGGATGACGAATTATTCGTAAGGACTATGATTGAGGTCTTGAAATTCGATAAAAAGTATTCAGGGAAAAAAGACGACTTATTGCCCATACTCAGAAGAGTCACGCTGAATAGAAAACCCCAATGGGGGTTTGTGCGGCATGGGCGCCCTAATCAGCGATACGAAGATATTGAGCTGCGCATACCCGTACCCCTTCTGAATGAAGCCAATAATCAATATGACGATTTGTACGACATAATCAATTACGTGTACGAAGAAAGCGATGAGTATGCTTTAGGAGAATTGACCCTTCGCCCAAAGATTATTCAATCCGAAGATGTTGAATACACGGAACATGATGTCGTGTTTACCAATATTCAAGAAGAAATTATCCAAGGTATCCGGGATGCGCGGTATTCCATCTGGGCTGCAGTGGCATGGCTGACCAATCGGGCCTTTATAAATGAGCTCAGAGCAAAAAGGCAGCAAGGCGTTTCCGTGAGATTGATTGTCTCAGACGAGGATGCCAATCGTCCTTACTATGGCCAGCTGTTAGCGCCGGGCGATTTTAGCCGCTAATAGTCAAACGATTTTGA
>NZ_QRQX01000034.1:0-11237 GCF_003475665.1 Collinsella sp. AF29-7AC | reverse complement strand
TTGCGCTGAGTCCTGAGGCTGTTGCAATGAAAATGAGAATCAAGGGTGACGGCTCAGCGAGTGCTATTTTGCGAGCTATGCGCATTGAAAGCGACCTCTCGTGGTATAAACTACTTGCCGGAAGCCGCGGCTTTCAGAGTACGGCTTACGTGTGCGTTTAATCTCCGTGGGCGACGGGGTGCCGCAAGGCGTAGAATATCGCCCACCTGTAGGGGCCCGCAGCGATGCGGGCCCCGCTTCGTATGAAGGGGGCGTAACCGATGAAGATTGTATCCATCCCCAGGACTTCTTCGACCACGCCGAGGGCGACCGCGAGCTCATGCTTAAGCACAATCGTCCCTGCATCGTAGTGGTGAGGCTGCGTTTCCGCGGGAAGCGCAGGGACTTCGCCGTGCCGCTGCGTTCCAACATCGCCCCTAACGTGCCCAAAGACCAGTACTTTGCGTTGCCACCCCGCCCCACGACGCGCCCCAACTGCCGCCACGGCATCCACTACATCAAGATGTTCCCCATCACCAGGCCTACCAGCGCCGCTTCAGGACCGAGGGCTCGGCCTACTACGAGACGCTCCAACGCATCATCGACGGCAGCACCAAGCGCATTGTCTCAGAGTGCCAGGCATACCTCGACCGCTACGAGCACGAGGGAAGGCCTCGCTTTGCCGTCGACATCGACCGCATCGTGGTGCTGCTGGAGGGCGAGAAGTAGGGCACCTCGGCTCAGTCTCGAGCCATACAGAGTCGCTCCGCATTTTTGAACGCCGTGTGTGCGTCCCAAATACTTGAGAAACAAGCTGTGAAGTGCGGCGGCGCGCCCGTGCCCGTGCATAGCCGTCACCATCAGCGTCTACGCGGCGTCGGCTTCAAGTGGAACTGGCCCCACTGCTGTATATGGTTTGCCTTGCTGCACATGGCGATCAATGCCCACGATGCTTCTGCTTGCGCTTCAACCTCCGCTGCTCGAAGCGCGCCTCCGCCTCATCCGCGCGACGCTGGCTTCTTGCGCGGGCCGATTCCTGCTTCATCGCCTCCCGCTGACTCGCGAGCGCCTGCTGCGCCTTGGTGCCCATCGCCGGCTGCTTAAGGGCCTTCGACGCCTCGCGGGCACGGCGCTTGGGGTTTTGCGGGCTTGCTCGTCTCGGCGGGATCGCCACCGAAGAACGCGAGCTCCGCCCATTTGCTTGTAACGAATTGCAGGATTTCCTCATCGGACGGTTCCGTGCCGAAGACGATGCGGGCGACGCCGTATGTTCTGTCCTCGGCGTGTTCCGCCAGCCCGACCCAAAATTGGCCGTCGTGATATACGGTCAGGGTGGGCGACACGCTGATCTGCATGGCTGGTTCCTCCTTTATGTAGATGACCATGCAGAGAAGGGACAACCAAGGAGGCAGGTTACTGATGCGGACCCCCGCACGCCCGCGACTACCCGACGGGGACTGTGTTTTCATCTCTGATGCCCGCATTGTAGCACGCGTGAATGCGCCCGGCATCGCTGCTGACATGGCGCGACTGGGAATTGCTCCTCGATGCATCCCTGTGCATATTGCCTCCCCGGTTTCGAAACTTTAAAAAAATTCGAGTTTCGAAACCGAGGAGGACCGAATGATGGCTTGGGTAGACCGCAATACGTAGGAAGTTTCGCCATCGCCTATGCTGAACACGAGGTCGTCTTCCTCCAATCCGATCAGGCTGACCGAGCAAGCGGCACCTGGATCGACATTCCCCTGCACATGAACCCGCTTATGCGCGCGAACGGGGGGCTACAAGGGCGTGACCGCGCAGGAAGCGCTTGGGGTAGCGAACGGGGCCGAGCATCGCCCTGCGCCGGCCTTGGTATCAGGTCCTCGCGCTGGGCGGTAATCCGAGGATCGGGAGTAAGGGTTTGCCCAGCATCGATAATGCTCAGCTATACCCTTATTCCGTCTCCTTGCTCTTGCGGTATTCCGCGAGCCTGTCGTTCAATTCGCGGGTCTCGCGGCTCAGCTTGGCGTTGAAAGCAAGAGTGAGGACCGCCAGGATGGCGAGAAAGACAACCGTGAAGGTAACCCACGCCCCGGGGTTGTTCACGGGAACCCAAGCAAAGACAAACGCCAATGCACAGAGGGCTGCGTAGAGGCAAACGTCGAACAGCGCCAGGCGCGCGGGATACGCCATCTGTCTGATCACCGCGGGCGTGAAGAACACGAACTGCAGCGCGGGGACGGTGACGCACGCGGCGAGAATCGACCAGCAATAGTTAATGCCCTGCTTGGCGGTGTCATCAGCGAAACAAGTCCCTAATGCCAAGAAGGCTATCATGGCAACAGTGAAGCCGATACAGGTGCTTTTCACGAGTTGTCCGAGGTTTTCCGCGGGCGTCTTTTTATCGGTGTCGATAATGTCCCTGTTAATCATTTCGGTCTCCCTTCCTTCGTTTCGACTGCTTCAGACCGAGCTTCGATTTGACGTCGGGCGCATACTGGCGCGAGATAACGACCTGCTCACCGTTTTCCAAGGTGGCGATGATCCTGCCGTTGACGTCGGGCTTGAGGGCGGTGATCGCGCGGAAGTTGACGATGCAACCTTTCGCGATGCGCAGGAAGTCGCAGTCCGACAGGCGCTCCTCCATCTCGTAAAGGCGCAGGCCCGTTTCGAGAACCGTGTCGGCCGTATAAATGAACGTGTGCTTGTCGACCGACTCGATGAACAGGACGTCTTCTGCGCTCAGCACGCGCGTGCAGCCGTCGGCCGTGCCCGTCACCTTCCTGTCAAGCATGCGCAGCCGAGCCGTTATATCAAGCACGCGGCGATCGACCCTTACGCAGACGATCGTGACTTCTATATCTTGAGCTGCTTCTCGCTCTTCGATTGTGATCTTCATGCGTCCTCCCTTCGGGTTGCTCTCATGCTAGCTGACGAAGATAGCTGAACCTTCGGCGTTTAACCAAGCTGCGCAGTCGAGGAACCAAGATGCAGACTAGGCGAGCTGAACAGCAAGAGAGACCGTAGTCACGCATCCTCGGATCGAGCCCGAAAAAGCAATCCTTGCCGCTCATGAACACCGGCACGTGAAACGCTATGCTCAAGAGCACTTAGCTCGAAGAACCCCCTCGCATGCAACTATCGAATCCGGGAAGCTGTCCGATTGGTCGTGCACGACGACGAGCGTACAATGGGTGGATACCAACAAGAACCTGCCCTCCATGCCAACTCCGCCACCTGACGTGATGGGCGATCCGATTGCTCTTCTGGATTGCCTTGAGAAGAACGCTGACGGAATCACCGAGCAGGATTCCAAGGGGACTGCATTTCTTCATGTTGTTCCTATCGGCAAACCCTGCCCCCAGTTGGAAGCCATCTTGGGCATATCGGCCTTGGAGACGGTGTTGTGACTCATATTAGCAAGTCTTCGCTCGACGGAGTCGGCGTTTCCGTCAGCGCGGAGTTCGGGAGCACATTGAGGTCATTCGCATTTCCCCATGCATTTGAAAGTGGAGCCGTTGAACTCGTGGGTGAATAAGCCGCCTGCGACGATTCTTTCGGTCATCGCTCTTGCACATCCCTTCTGATCTGTGGAAACGTAAGACGGTAAAGTCGCTGGCTACGATTCACGTCGCTAAGAGGGAGGCCGAATGCGGTCTCCCTCGTTTTTCTCGTACCTTATCGTGTATGCCGTGATGTTTGAGCAAATTGGATACACGCAAGCCAACGGCACTATCTACCTGCATGAACGAGACGAATATGCTGTCCTGCTCCATCGGGAGAACAGTGGCGTCGTATTGATGGGGTCGAGCGCCAGGCCGACGGGGCCCCTTGCTTCGGGAACAAAACGTCAAAAGAATGCGCTCATAGTGGACTCATGCGGTTTCGGGTGCACTCACGTGCGGCTTCACGAGGACGTTTCGCGAGATAGAGCTGCTGGCGATGATTACTTTCGGTTGGAGCTCTTCCCGTGGCCTGCGGGCAATATTCCAGAGCTCGCGAACCGTTGACGGGGTTGAAAACCACCTGGCGCCGTCCTGCCCGGATCTCTCTCGGCGTCTTCGGCCTTTCGAATCCCATGGTTGGGCCGAAAGGTGGACCGTACCCCGGATCTCGGGGTACAGCGCCGCGTTCAGGTCGCGTTGGCGCCTGTGGGTTTCGCTCGGGACGGGCAGTCATCCGCGACCGCGTGCGGGGACCGAAGAATCTTCACGATGGTAGTTGACGCCTAATACCTTGCATCGTATAGTGTGTATAGCGCAGTATATGACGAGAGGAGGTGTGCGGATGGAGGCCCAGATGAAGCGTGGCTTCCTGGAGGCCTGCGTGCTCGCGGCCATTTCCGGCGAGGAGTCCTATGGCTACCAGATCGTGAAGGACGTGCCGGCGAGCATGGGGCTCACGGAGTCGACGCTCTACCCGCTGCTCAAGCGCCTGGAGAAGGCCGGGTGCATCACGGCGCGCTCCGCCGAGCACAACGGGCGGCTGCGCCGGTACTACCGCATCACGGACGATGGGCGTGCGCGCATCGAGGAGTTCCTGGCCGAGTGGCCGTCCGTACGGGAGATCTACACATACGTTGAGGGGGCGCACCATGACGCGCGATGAGTTCCTGGGCCGGCTGGGCGAGCTGCTCGCCTGCCTGCCGGCCGAACAGGTGGAGGAGACCAAGGCGTTCTACGCGGAGGCCATCGCCGACCGCATGGAGGACGGCATGAGCGAGGAGGAGGCCGTGGCCGCCATGGGCACCCCCGGCGAGGTTGCCGAGGCCACGCTCGACGACCTGCCCGCCGTGCCGCGCGCGATTGCGAAGACGCGCCGGCGCAGCACTGCGTTGCTGTGGGTGCTGACCATCGTGGGGTCGCCGGTGTGGGTGCCGCTCCTGCTGGCCTTCGCGGCGGTGGCCGTCACGGTCTACGTGTGTATCTGGGTGCTGGCGCTCTGCGTGTGGGTCATCGCCGCGATCCTCGGGGCCGTGGGCGCGGCGTCGCTCGCGCTCGTGGCGGCGGGTGTGGCCGTCGGCCACGTGCCCTACGTGATCGTGATGCTGGGCTGCGGGCTCGCTTTCATCGGCGTGGCCCTCCTCGTGGGCGCGGGCGCCTGGGAGGCATCCAAGCGGATCGCGCGCCTCTCGGCGCTCTGGGCGGGGAAGGCCGCCTCGCCTTTCTGGAAGGGTAAGGGCGAGAAGGGCGGCGCTGCCGCGCATCTCGCGGCGTAGAAAGGAGTGAGTACCATGACCAGCGCGAAGAAGATCTACCTCGCTGTGGCGGGCGGGCTCGTTGCCGCGGGTGTTGTCCTCGCGGGCATTGGCTTTATCGCCTCGGGCTTCGACCCGGCCGTGTTCACAACCCAAATCGATACGCGCGACAGCACCATCGTGCTCGGCGGCGTCGAGGTGGACGAACACGAGAGTGTCCCGTTCATCAGCCAGCTCGCCAATCTGGGCGAGATCGACACCTCCAACGTTGCGGACCCCGCCGCGCCCTAGGGGCGCGGAGCCCGGGCGCTCCGTCCGCCAAGCTGCGTAAGCCGGCGAAACCCGAACCTCGGCTCCAGCGCAACTGGTCTCAAGCCTGCGCCGATTCGCTCTCAGCGCCGCGCGGGGGCCCGTTACGCATGCCCAAAAAAGTACGAGGAGAAAGGAACGCGATGACGACAGTCACGCCCCTCCGCCTTCACGGGGTCACGCAGGACGGGGAGCGACTGGGCCGGGCGGTGGGACTGTGCTTGGATTGGCTACACTGATATGGACAGTTCCGTGAGGGGCGCGAGAGACGGGACTCCGGGGAGATCTCCGAGGAGGAGTACCTCGACTGGAAGCGTGGGTTCAGTGGAGCATGAACCTAATCTCTGTCTCTCTTGCTTTTTCTGATTTGTTGAGAAGCCGGTATTTGGGGGCATTTTGGATATCGAACAGTTCAAGCAAGAAGCTGAGAAAATAAAACAAAGCCTGAGTGCCTTGAGAGTCGCCGAGCGCAATGCAGTGATTCCCTTCATGAACGGTGACTTTACCCAATGGGATCTATATCTGGCATCCTCCTCTGAATATGCGATGAGATTGATAGACGGATTCATCTCCATGCTCGAGTCGAGGAATCTTGTTTGCGTCGCCCAGCTTCTCCGCGCACAGGTTGGAGTCTGCCTGAGGACATTCGCGTTATTCGCCGCGGAAGACCAGGATGACTTTCTCAAGCAGGTGTTTCAAGGTGTGCCTGCGAACAAGCTGAAAGATTTCTCGGGTGAGAAGATGTCTGATAGAAGACTTCAAGACTTACTCGAGAAGTTCGATCCAAAGGTAAAAGATGTATACAAGGTGACGTCTGGATTCGTTCACTTCTCCACTGATATTCTGTCGAGCATTGGTGTGCCTGGGGAGGGCTATGAGGTCGAGTTTAATTTTGGAGCCGAGCCCAACGAGAGAAACAATGTGCCTCTCGTGGAATACGGCAAGGCGTTCTGCCACTATGTCGACCTGCATCTCCAGATGCTCCATAAGGTGATTGCTTCGGATGAATGGTATGCCGATCGATTCCGTATCGATTCCGATGGTCCTGCAGACGAAGCCTCGACAAGCGAGAAGGTGTAGGTCAAACGCATTGACGCTGCCTTGACAGCATCCCGATAAAATAACGAATGGGAGGTTCCCTGCGAAATGTGCGCCTCTGTATATTCTCGCTAGGAAGCCCCCGACCGATAAGACGTCGTTAAGTTCAATTTGAGTTCAGCTTGGGTACCCGAAAATCGCCCAACTCTGAAAAAAGGGGAGACAACGGTATACCATGTAGACGAGAGGCTATGGAAGTGCACGATTTGATCACTGAGTGGGAGTAGAACACACGTTCTGTATAACGTTATAGCACCAGGTGGCAGGCGTAGTTTCAATCGAAGCTACGCCTGCTGCTATATATGGGTCGATGGCGGTATCAATGCCCGCGATGCTTCTGCTTGCGCTTCAGCTTTCGCTGCTCGAAGCGCGCCTCCGCCTCATCCGCGCGACGCTGGCTCCTTGCTTGAGCCGACTCCCGCTTCATCGCTTCCCGCTGTGCTGCGAGCGCCTGTTGTGCCTTGGTGCTCACCGCGGGCCGCTTAAGGGCTTTCGCTGCCTCGCGAGCGCGTCGCTTGGGATTCTTCGCGGGCTTGCTTGTTTCCGTGGCCTCGTCACCGAAGAACGAGAGCTTCGCCCATTTGCTTGTAACGAATTGCAGGATTTCCTCATTGGACGGTTCTGCACCGAAGACGATGCGGACGACGCCGTATCTGCCGTCCTCGACATGCTCCGCCAGCCCGACCCAGAATTGGCCGTCATGATATACGGTCAGGGTGGATGACACGCTGATCTGCATGGTTGGTTCCTCCTTTATGTAGATGACCATGCAGAGAAGGGACAACCAAGGAGGCAGGTTACTGATGCGGACTCCCGCACGCCCACGACTACCCGACGGGGACTGTGTTTTCATCTCTGGTGCCCGCATTGTAGCACGCGCGGATTTACGATGTTGATCGCCGGCGCCTAGGCGGAGATGAAGGCGGTTCGATCTAGGTCAAGCCGGTCGCTCGTTCATGAAGCGGCCGATTCCCTGAAGACGATATGAGTAGAACATTGTGAGCCCCTACTTCATGTCGTCTTCCTAATGACCGTGGATCATAGGCTGATAATGGTCGTGCGTCATTTATACAACCGGCAGTTTTTCCTAAGTTGCCACATACATGAGAGGGGCTCACAATGAACCATGTTACTTCAATCGGTCTGGATGTCCATGCCCGATCCGTTACAGCTGTCGCACTCGACTCAATCACAGGCGAGGTTCGGTCACAGAAGTTCGGTTATTCGCCCGCGGAGATCGCAGGATGGATTCTTCAGCTTGACTCTCCCAAAGCGGTCTACGAATCCGGCGTGACGGGGTTTCATCTTGTGCGCGAGCTTCGAGAGATGGGCGTGGACTGCATAGTGGGCGCCATATCCAAGATGCACAAGCCCGCATCGGACAGGCGCAAGAAAAACGACCGCAACGATGCGGAGTTTCTGGCGCGCCAGCTCATGGCGCACAACATCGTGGAGGTGTTCGTGCCCGACGTCGAGACAGAGGGCGCCCGCAACCTCTCTCGTGCGCTCGAGGACATCCGCGACGACCTCACCCGCGCCAAGCACCGCCTCACCCATCTGCTCATCCGGTGGGGATATATCTGGAACGAGTTTAACGAAGATGGAAAGCGCCGAGGCAGCTGGACCCATGCGCACTGGGAGTGGATCCGGGGAATCGAGCTTCCCGACGCTGCCGCTCGAGAGTCCCTCGACTACTACATCTCCGAGGTGCGCCATATCGAATCGCAGAAGAAGGCCATCGAGAAGAGAGTGGCCCAATGCGCCTCAAGGCCTCGTTGGCGGGATCGCGTTGAGGCGCTCAGGTGCATGAAGGGAATAGAGACCGTGACGGCGTTCGCGCTCACGGTCGAAGCCGGCGTGTTCTCCCGCTTCGATTCGGCGCGCGCCTTCGCGAGCTGGCTTGGGCTCGTTCCCTCCGAGCACTCGAGCGGAGAGCGCGCCTCCCGGGGCGGCATCACCAAAGCCGGCAACTCTCACTTGCGGAAGCTGCTCGTGGAGGCATCCTGGCACTACGCCCGCGCCACGAAAGAGCGGAAGCGCTCGCTTTACGATGAGAGCGTTCCCGCTTCCATATCGAACCATGCGGCAGTCGGTGTCAAGCGCCTTGTGGAAAGGCGTCGCCATCTATCTTGCGAGCTGCGCAAGCGACCTGTGGTCGCAAACGTCGCTACAGCGCGCGAGCTGGCTTGCTGGATATGGGCGCTCGGGCGCATGAGCGAAGGAGCGCTCGCGTAGAGGGAGCGATGGCAATCCCATAACGGTCATTCCCCGTGGCTTCTTCCATATCGACTGGTCGTTGGATGCAATCCCAGATCTGTTTTTGAGCAGCGGGACGACCGCCATGCTCGCCGAAAGATTCTTCTTGTTAGAAGGTGCGCGCATCCAGCCGTAGCAACGAAATGCGAAGCCAGGGCGGCCGACATAGACGGGCGATGACGCGGCGGACCCGCGTGCGGTCCGCGCCAGCCCGAGGCCGTCAACCCGCGAATATTAAACTGCGAATACGAGCGTCGGTTTGATGACACAACCTGTCGGAAGAAATCATCGGGTGATGATAGAAAGGCCCAAGTCGGGAAAGATTTTCCTGGCTTGGGCCTTCATTGCCTCTTGACAATGTTCTACTCATATTAAATAAAAGGCGCCCACGAGGACACCTACAGGCTATCTTCGAACTACTTGGTTGGGGCAGACGGAGGAAAAAAATAGGGCAGAATCGCTCTCACGATCCCGCCCCGCAAACCCGAGGGTTTCTAACTGGCTCCATTATTCCGGGCTTCTCAGTTCTGTCATTGACCCAGGTATCATCCGTCTCCTATAGCGAGTGAATATAAAAATAGGGCAGAGTCGCTTGCGCAAGTCCGCCCCTAAAACCGTGAAGGTTTTGCTATCTGCAGGCTATTCTACCAACCCGAGCGATTCTGTCAACCTGCGAAGGAACTCGAGCGCGGAGCGAGCTGCGGCGTCGGGCCCCTTGTCGGGCAGCGCCTCGGTTTCGCCGTCGGCCCTGGCGAACATCTCGGCGAGCTCGGATGCGGCGCGCGAGCGCGAGGAGCCCTCGGGTACCAAGCCGGAGTGCGCCACGAGCACGGTCGCGACCTCCTGCATGGCCGTATTCCCCATCCACTTCCTCCTGGTCGCCTTGGGAATCCCCACGGCGGCGACCCTTCGGGAGACGCCGCTGGACGCCGAGCCCCGGGCGGCGCCCCTCTCGGCGAAGCAGTTGATCAGGCACGAGCCGTGCGCGGCGCAGTTGCGGACGGACTTCACGCGCTTGAGGTCGTAGTGGGAGGCCTCGAGGCGCCTGTCGCCCCATCGCCTGGCGCAGAAGCGCACGAAGTCGATGAGGGTGCCGAACGAGGTGAGCTCAAGGAAGGCCCAGGCAGGCATGTCGCCGGAGTACTTCGCGTAGAGGCTCGAGCTGTAGGGGCTGCGGCCGCTCATCTTGAGCTCGCGCAGGCGGTACTCCCTGTTTGCAGTGGTAAGCGATGCCATGTAGTCGGCCACGATGGCGTAGCCGTCCTCTCCACGGTCCTCCATCTCGCGAAGCAGTGTCACCTTCTGGAAATGCTCGATGTCGAGCGTCATGCCGAGCAGGGCGTGGCGCAGCTCCTGGTCGAGCGCCGCGAGCAGGCGCAGCTGGCCGAAGTCGAGGTCTACGTAGCGGCCGTCGCGCGGGCCTCCCTCGTATTTCGAGAAGAGTTTGCGGTAGGATGCGAGCTTGAAGAAGTTGCACTTGTCGCGCAGGTAGTCCGCGGCCTCTTCCTCGGAACACAGTTCGAAGGCTACGCCCTTCTGCTTGAGGTGCTCTATCTGCTGCTCGATCGTGAGGATCGGCTTCCTATCGTGGGGTTCGGCCATGCTCGCTCTCCTGTCATAAAAAGTATTGCCTATTTTACCAGCATGTTCTCGACATTCGATGGAGGCCTCATCGTCGACTCATGGGCAAGCCGCCTGAGACAACTCCCTTTGACCGCCGATGGCGAAGACCTGTGAGCTGGGGTTTTGCGCACGATGCGCAAGCCACCCGCGCTGATTCACTTACGATTGCAACTGGCGGCTTGCAAGCTAAAGGGCGGCTGAGTTTCAAAACGGGCATTTTCGGCGCTATCGAGCCTCCAAAGGCTGCCAATCGCGGCCTTTGGGACAAAAATAAAAACTCAACGTCCTGAGTTTGAAAAAAGTTTTTGAAGTTGTCCCAGCTTTTGTCCCCGAAGCCGACGAAGCACAACATGGCGTTACCTGACGGCATTCGATTCGAGACGGCACTGAAAACTGGATGCAACTGAAATGACGGGACGGCAGAACCGAAGCCATCGAGTGGGAATAGAACATACGTTCTATAAAATAATATAGTATTAGATAGCGGGCACGGTTTCAATCGAATCCGTGTCCGCTGCTGTATGTGTGTCCTTGCACGCCCAATATGTGCCGTAAAAGCCGCCTTCTTCAACGTCAAAGTGAATGGGCTTCATTTTTGCCTTTTAAAATCCAATTTTCACGATTTGCATTTTCATCCCGTTGTCACCGACCCTTGCGAGAAGCCGGAAAAAGCCGCTGACAGAAGGGTCTCTCAAATCGTTGTAGCCCAGCATATAGCCGCGACTTGTGACCTGCAGACGGCTGTCCCACGTGCCGATTTCCTTGGCGGCATCCGAAACCGCAAAATATGCCC
>NZ_QRQX01000033.1:0-11852 GCF_003475665.1 Collinsella sp. AF29-7AC | reverse complement strand
GTACGGATGAATGTGGGAGGTGTTCGGATAAAGTCGATAATCAAGGCTCCAATTCCAAAATGTTAGGTTCATGCCTGCTGCCCATACTTGCACCTGCGCACGGTACAATGGTTGGGTTACGACCAACGTGCCAATAGCCAAAAAGGAGCCGCTATGATCGATCGCTATACCCGCCCGGAGATGGGACACATCTTCTCCCTCGAGAACAAGTACGCCATTTGGCAGGAGATCGAGGTCCTGGCCTGCGAGGCCCAGGCGGAGCTCGGCAAGATCGGCATTTCTAAAGACGAAGCCCAGTGGATCCGCGACCATGCCAACTTTGAGAAGGCAAAGGTCGATGAGATCGAGGAAGTCACGCGCCACGACGTTATCGCCTTCCTGACCAACATGAAGGAGTACATCGACGCCGATGTTCCCGAGGGCGACCCCAAGCCCAGCCGCTGGGTTCACTATGGCATGACCAGCTCCGACCTGGGCGATACGGCTCTGTGCTACCAGCTCACCCAGGCCTGTGACCTTATCATCGAGGACGTCAAGAAGCTCGGCGAGATTTGCAAGCGTCGCGCCTTCGAGGAGCGCAAGACGCTCTGCGCCGGCCGTACCCATGGTATCCACGCCGAGCCGATGACCTTTGGCATGAAGTTTGGCTCTTGGGCCTGGGAGCTCAAGCGCGATTTGGACCGTCTTGAGGACGCCCGCAAGAATGTTGCCTTCGGCGCCATCTCGGGTGCTGTCGGCACGTACAGCTCCATCGAGCCGTTTGTCGAGGAATATGTCTGCGAGCACCTGGGTCTGGTTCACGATCCGCTGTCCACGCAGGTCATTTCCCGCGACCATCACGCCTACCTCGCCGGTGTCCTCGCCACCACGGCGGCCACCTGCGAGCGCATCGCTACCGAGGTTCGCAATCTGCAGAAGACCGATACGCTCGAGGCCGAGGAGCCGTTCCGTAAGGGTCAAAAGGGCAGCTCCGCCATGCCGCACAAGCGCAACCCGATCACCATGGAGAAGGTCTGCGGCCTGTCGCGTATCGTGAAGTCCAACGCCCAGGTCGCTTTCGACAACGTTGCCCTGTGGCATGAGCGCGACATTTCGCACTCCTCTGCCGAGCGCGTCGCCCAGGCCGATAGCTTCATCGCACTCGACCACATGTTCCAGTGCCTCATCCGCGTTATCGACGGCCTGCAGCTGTATCCGGCTCGCATGATGGCCAACCTCAACAAGACTCGCGGTCTCATCTTCTCCTCCAAGGTCCTGCTGGCCCTCGTCGATACGGGCATCACCCGCGAAGATGCCTATGCGATCGTGCAGGAAAACGCCATGGCTACCTGGCACGAGGTGCAGGATTGCGTCTCCGGTCCCACCTTTAAGGAGCGTCTCGAGGCCGACCCGCGCTGCACCGTCAGCCAGGAGAAGCTCGACGAGATCTTTGACCCGTGGGACTTCCTCACCCGTATCGACACGGTCTTCGATCGCCTGGAGCAGCTGAGCTTCGAGTAGGGTTGACCTAATTCGACCGCCCGCAGATGCATTTCAACCATTGGCGCCTTGCCCGTCTTGGGCGAGGCGCTTTTTTCGCTGCCGAATCGGCTCCCGGTAATAAAATGAATCCTACTGCTGTTTCGATGAAAGGAGGCGCGTGCCCAGACGTATCAAGCGAGCCACCATTGTCTCGTCTGTGCTCATACTCCTTGTTGCCGCCTGTGCGGTCGCCCTGACGTATACCGCTCGAAACAGCTCTCCCTCCTCGAATGAAACCGACAAGGATCTCCCGGTACTCAAAATCGGCGTTACGGATAACGATCCCTATGTGTATATCGATACCACGGGCGATTACGCCGGTATCGATATCGATATCGCGCGTGAGGCCTGCAAGCGTGCTGGAATCAAACCGCAATTTGTTGACATATCTTGGAATGATCGCGATCGCCTGCTCAAAAACGGCGATATCGATTGTCTGTGGTGCGACTATTCGCCCTGTTATCGCGAAGATGATTATTACTGGACTGAGCCGTATCTGACCGTGACAGTCTCGGTTGCCGCCAAGAAAACGAGTGGTATCAAGGGTTTGGAGTCTCTCGATGGAAGCAAGACCATTGCGGTGATTGCGGGTTCGGTGAGTGAACGCCGATTGCTTGCCGGGGACCTAGGGATCTCGCCGGATGTGCACATCAAATCGTATGGTTCTGCCGAACTCTGCAAAGCTGCCCTGGTCAAAGGTTATGTTGACTGTTGGATGGCGGACGTTCAATCGCTCGACCGGCTCGTCGCGCAGTATCCCGGTGTTTATCGCGTGTTTGCCGACAACGTTATGACAGTTGACCTGGGCGTTGCGTTTGAGAACAGCTATGAGGGGGAGTACGTCAAAAACCTCAATACCGTGCTGTTCGACATGGACCGAGATGGCACGATTGAGCGCATTGTGGACAGTTACAAGGCAGGGGCGACGACAGGCAGGCAAGGAGCGGAATCATGACAAATGATGGGCGCCGCTTGCATCGAAAGCATTTAGTTACCGCGGCTGTCGCCGTTGTGACCAGCATTGTCTTGTTGAGCCTGCTGTATACGGTCGGCACGCATCGCTGCCTCGATAAGACGCTTGGGTTTGGCCGGGAAGCCATGGTGTTTTTACAGGCCGCCTGCGAAAAATATGACCGATATGAGCAGGGAAGAAAAACCGAGGCGACGCACAATTTGGATGCCGCGGTCGAGTCATTCGCGACGTTCTTGCCGTCTGACCGCGTCGAAATTAACGATGCACTGGTCGAGGAGTATGTCCACAACGAGCACCTTTCGGGAATGCTGGTCATGGACGCCGACGGCCATATGATCGCTCATTACGATGTCGACGGTCGCGATCCGCTGATGCTGTGGCGAGAGGAGCTGGCCTGTTCGTCGGTCGCATCGATGTATCGAGGCTCCAAAGTGTCCTACTCGACCGTCGTAGAGCGTCGCGGCGTTGACTTTGCCGTGACCGCCGTTCCGTACGGCGATGGCGTAGCACTGGGGTATCGATCGCTTGCGGCTGATTCCGCCGATGATTATTCGTACACGATAGCCGACGTGCTCGTGAACAACACGTTTCACCAGAGTCCAACGGTGCTGGTGATGTGTGATGCGCAAATCGTTTCCTCAAACGATTCGACCGTCGATATAACCCTTGCTCGACTTCTCGTCGATAGTGGAATTGACTGGAAAGACGAAGGTCTAACACGTGTCGAATATCGGGGGGCTACCTGGTATGCCGTGCGTGCGGCGTATAAGGACTACCGCCTGTTTGCGCTGTATCCCAAATCTGAGGTCATGTCTGGCAGGATCACATTTGTCGCCGCTGGCGTCTTGGTGAGCCTTGCGTTTTGGGTCGTGGTGCTGTTGGCTCAAAATATCGTTGACCACCGCAATTTGGCCGAAAAGGATAAACAGCTCGGCATTATCAATGCCATAAGCGCTATCTACGATTCGACCTTCCTTTTGCATCTCGACGCCCTCGAGATCGAGGGAATCAATATGTCGCCGGCGATAGCGAAGATATTTGCCGAGCACAGCGAGGCATATGACTTTATGGACACGGTCTGCCGGGATATCGTGAGCCCCGAAAGCCGCGAAGCGGTTGTGGAACTCGTAGATATAAGTACGCTCCGTGAACGTATGGAGGGCGTACCGTACTTGGCTGCCGAGGTGCGAGATTGTCGAGGTGCTTGGTACTCGCTACAGGTTGTCCCCCAGCATCGCGATGAGCAAGGCCGGCTGGAGTCGGTCGTCGTGGCGACGCACAACATATCGATGGTCAAGCATGCCGAGGAGCTGTCATACCAAGATAAACTGACGGGGCTTCGCAACCGTAACTATCTTGAATCGCGCGGAGATAGCCTGGTAAACGAGGGCTTGCCCGTGAGCGTGATTATGGTGGACTGCAATTATCTCAAGCGGACCAACGACATCTATGGTCACGAGATGGGGGATGAACTGCTGCGACGGACGGCGTCCGTGCTGCGGCGGGTGGCTGGTGCGGATTACCTGCCGATGCGCGTTGGCGGCGACGAGTTTTTGCTGGTTTGCCCCCATACTGACAACGAGTCTGCGCTCGGGCTGGAACAGGATCTTCGTCTCGGTCTTGCCGCGGTAAGTGATGAGGCCCTGACGGTCAGCGCGTCGATTGGCGTGGCGACCGTCGAGACGGCTGGAAATACGCTGGCCGATGTATATCGTGTCGCCGACCATGATATGTATCGGGAGAAGCGCACGGTCCACGCACGGGGTGCGGGCTGCTAATCTTGCCCCCACGAGTTCATGCATCGTAGGATGTTGAATCGGTGCTTGCGATAATAAGTCGGCCCAGGCGGGGATAATAGACGTCTGAAATTTCTTTCTGAGAGGGGATCTCAATGATTAGTTTTGACTACAAGCCGCAGGGTGTATGCTCTCGCAATATTCACCTCAATCTCTCTGACGATGGCAGCAAGGTGCTGGGCGTTGAGTTTACCGGCGGCTGTGACGGCAATCTCAAGGCAATCTCCAAGTTGGTCGAGGGTGCTCCTGCCGATCGCGTAATCGAGGTTCTCGCCGGTAATACCTGCGGTATGAAAAAGACCTCTTGCGCCGATCAGCTCACGCGCGCTATCGAGGCCGCTCGCGCCGAGATCGCCTAATGGGTATCGCCGACCACATCAAGAATGGAATATCGCGCCGTGGCTTTGTGCTCGGCGGTGCTGCCGCGGGCGCTGCCACGGTGCTTGCCGGTTGCTCGAAAAAAACGGGCAGCAGCGACGATGCCGCCGGCGAGCCGCAGGTTATCAAGGACGATTCGAAGATTGTCTCGATCACTGATGAGTACGAAGCTGTTGATATCGATCTTGAGCCCACGGCCTCGTGGACGCTGCCGCTGGGCACGTTGCTGTACTACTGCGATGGTGACTATGCTGCGGCAATGATGGCGCCTGCATCGGCACTGCACGCCAACACACTCGGTGTGCTCAACCTGGGCGATGGCTCGCTTACTACACTTATCGAGGATCCCGTTGAGGGAACCGGTTATGCGTTTTACGACGTTCGCGCGGGTGATGGCGTGTTCGCGTGGGTCGAGATGAACTTTGCCAATGCGTCTTGGAAACTCTATGCGCAAAACCTTGCAGGCTCCTCCCTTACCGGTAACGCTGTCGAGCTCGACCGCGGTGGCGAAAACTACGATCCGCCGCTCTTCACAGCGTATGGGTCGTCGGTCATCTGGTATAAGATGCCTTCGTCCGGCGGCAGCAAGACGAGTAACGATTCGTACTGCTACCGTCAGTCACCCAGCGAGTCCAAGCCTGAGACTATCTGGAAGTCGACGGGCCGCTTCGCATCCGCCCCGCGCGTGAGCGACGGCATCCTGACTATCTCGCCCCGCGTGCACAATGATGAGGGCGTCTATTACGGTATGACGGCAATCGACCTGACCGACGGCAACAATACGAAGCGAGCTCAGCTGGTGCTTCCTTCGTCGGTTGCGCCTTTCGAGGCCGTGTATATGGGCGACACCTTCGTGTTCTCCATTGAGGCGACGTATAACGGTGTGGGTAGCCTGGGCAATATGGGCACCTATATCGGTAACGAGGGCGGGCCGTACCTCTTCCTTGCGCGTGAGCCGCTCGCGTGCGCTGCGGGAAGGAAAAATAAATACCTGGTTAAAGTCCAGGCATCGCATTTCCTGATCGACACCTCTGCCAAGACCTATGGTTCGCTGTTGTCGCCCGACCGCGCTTTGGAGTATGGCGATTATCCAGCTACGGCGGGAAAATCGGACTCATTCCTTACGTACGCCACGGTGCGCAACAGCCAGGGTATACCAGAGACGGTCACCGCACGCCTATTCTCTCTTTAAGCTTAGAGGGGTTAAAAAGGCGCCAACAGGGGAATAAACGCGTTGTAATTGTGAGTACCGCCCGCCGAGCTGCCGCGTCATAGCGGCATCCGGCGGGCTCAGGTGCGTTAAAATGGGCTTGTTCTTAGCTAATTGAGACAGGGGGGCCGTGTTATGGCTTCAGATGCAAAAAAGATTCTGCTGGTCGAGGATGAGAAGGCAATCCGTGACGCCGTCGCTGCCTATCTCGAGCGCGAAGGCTACTGGGTTGTGGGCGTCGGCGACGGCCAGTCCGCGATCGAGGAGTTCGAGAAGCATCAGTTTGACCTGGTCGTGCTCGACCTTATGCTCCCCAAGATCCCCGGCGAGCGCGTTTGCCGCACCATTCGCGACACCTCGGATGTCCCCATCATCATGCTGACGGCCAAGGGCGAGATCGAGGACCGTATTATCGGTCTTGAGCTCGGCGCCGACGACTATCTGATTAAGCCGTTCTCGCCGCGCGAGCTCGTCGCCCGCGTTCGCGCTCTGTTCCGCCGTGCCCATCAGGCCGACGAGCCCGCCGTCGAGGTACTCGACTTCGGCGATCTGGTCATCGATATCTCGGGCCACAAGATCTTGGTCGAGGGCAAGGAAGTCGATCTGACGGCTTCCGAGTTCAAGCTGCTCACCACGCTTGCTCGTCATCCCGGCCGTGTCTACAACCGTATGGAGCTGGTCGAGAAGGTGCTTGGGTACGACTTTGAGGGCTATGAGCGCACCATCGATAGCCACGTGAAGAACCTTCGCGCCAAGCTGGGCGATGATCCCAAGAAGCCCAAGTGGCTCTACACCGTCCATGGTGTCGGCTATCGTTTCGAGGCTCCGGGCAAGACCGATAAGTCGGACGAGAAATAGGGAAATCACATATGACACCTGCGCGCTTTGAAATCGGACAAAAGCACAAGCAGGAGAGCGAGGCGGGTTCCAAGGCTAGTTGGAACACGCCTCGTTCCGATTCACGGCCAACGATGAGCTATCCCTCGCGCATGGCACTTGCTTTTGCTCTGACATCGCTCATGACGGTATTGGTGCTGGTGGGCGTGGTCTCTGTTGTGTGGGGCACGGTCTTTTCGGATTACACGCGCTCCAATATCGTCGAAATCGCAAATTCCGCTGCCGAAAAGCTTGCGACGTCGTATGAGGAAAACGGCAACTGGACTGCGGGCGAGCTACGTACGGTCGCGACATCGAGTTTGGTGTCCGACGACCTGAGTATGCAGGTCGTCAACAAGAAGGGCGTTGTTGTCTATGACGACTCATGGCCTTCGGCAAGTGCGACCGCCGATGTGCGCGAGAGCGAATCAGCGTCGAGCAGCTCGAGCGGTAAAAAAGCATCGCATAGCCCGGTCTCGTCTGCTCCAACCGACTCCGATAGCGTTGCCAACGTCGAAATCATAACGTCTTCGGGCGAGCATGTCGGACAGGTAAAGCTATGGGCCATCGGCTCCGATGCCTTGCTCACCAAGGCGGATTCTGCATTTAGGGAGAAGACCTTTAACGCCATGGCCCTTGCTGCGGTTGTCGCAGTTTGCATTTCGGTCGTTATCGGATCACTCGTGTCGCGCATGCTCACCAAGCCGATTCACCGTATTACCAGCACGGCCAAGCAAATTCGCGATGGCGATCTGTCCGCTCGTACAGGCTTGCGCGGTGATGACGAAATCGATCAGCTGGGTGAAACCTTCGATGAGATGGCCACTTCGCTTGAGAAGGATATGAAACACGAGAAGCGCCTGACCTCAGACGTGGCTCACGAACTTCGTACTCCGCTTATGGCCATGCTCGCGACAGTCGAAGCCATGCAGGATGGGGTGTATCCTACCGACGACGAGCATCTGGAAACCGTTGCATCCGAGACACGTCGCCTGGCCCGTCTGGTGCAGCAGATGCTCGATCTATCGCGCATGGAAAACAGCACAGCGCCGCTCAACCTTGAGCCGGTGGACATGGTCCCGTTCGTGCGATCAATTGTGAACGGTCAGGAGCGTCTGTTTGCCGACCGAGACCTTCGTCTTCGCTTTGCAGATGAAACCCAGGGTCACGACGATGTCGTCGAGGCCGATCCCGACATGATCACGCAGTGCGTCATCAATCTCATGAGCAACGCCATGCGCTACACCCCCGAGGGCGGTTGGGTCGTGGTGTCGGTGCTCAGTGACCGCAAGCATGTCAGTATTGCCGTTTCGGATACCGGCATCGGTATTGCCAAGGACGATCTGTCGCGCATCTTCGGTCGTTTTTGGCGCGCCGATGCCAGCCGTGCCCGTGAGGCGGGCGGTCTGGGCGTGGGCCTCGCCGTGACCAAGCAGATTGTCGAGCGCCATCATGGCTACATTTCCGTGGAGTCGGAGCTTGGAAAGGGTACGACTTTTACGATTCATCTGCCTCGCGAGCACACGGCGGACGCGGCATCTACTACAATGGAGCACTAGCTTTTCGCTATTCGGTGAAGGAGGGGTTTCGTCCCTGCCGCTCCGAGTTTGCGAAAACGTGCGGGAAAGAGCCCGCATTACTGTCGTATTTTGGTAAGGAGTGACTCACGTGACAACGATGGAGCGTCGTCCGGATTCCCGTGGCAAGGTTCGTGATATCTACGATGCCGGTGAAAACCTGCTGATGGTCGCCACCGACCGCATTTCTGCGTTCGACTTCATTCTTCCCGACGAGATTCCGTTTAAGGGAGAGGTGCTCAACCGCATCTCGGCATTCTGGTTCGATAAGTTTGCCGACATCGTTCCCAACCACCTCGTTTCCATCGACCCGGCGGATTTCCCCGAGGAGTTTGCCGAGTATCGTGACTACCTCGCAGGCCGCGCCATGCTGGTCAAGAAGGCCCAGACGATTCCTATCGAGTGCATCGTCCGCGGCTATCTGACCGGTTCGGGCAAGAAGACCTATGACGAGAACGGTACCGTCTGCGGCATTCAGCTGCCCGAGGGCCTGACCGAGGCCTCCAAGCTTCCCGAGCCGCTGTTCACGCCGTCCACGAAGGCCGAGATCGGTGACCACGACGAGAAC
The DNA here is from genome assembly GCF_003475665.1 of Collinsella sp. AF29-7AC. Classification (NCBI taxonomy): domain Bacteria; kingdom Bacillati; phylum Actinomycetota; class Coriobacteriia; order Coriobacteriales; family Coriobacteriaceae; genus Collinsella; species Collinsella sp. AF29-7AC. The sequence continues at coordinate 2,953 of NZ_QRQX01000033.1, read as the reverse complement.
ATCTCGTTCGAGCGTTGCTGCGAGATCGTGGGCGATGACATCGCCACGCAGATTCGCGACCTTTCCCTCAAGATCTACAAGGCTGCCGCCGAGTATGCAGCGACCCGTGGCATCATCATTGCCGACACCAAGTTCGAGTTTGGTGTCATCGATGGCAAGGTTACGCTGATCGATGAGTGCCTCACGCCCGACTCCAGCCGTTTCTGGCCTGCCGCCAGCTACGAGGAGGGCAAGATTCAGCCCAGCTACGACAAACAATTCGTCCGCAATTGGCTCAAAGCCAACTGGGATATGACGGGGGAGACTCCGCACCTGCCCGCCGAGGTCATCGATGGCACGTCCGAGCGCTATCGCGAGGCCTTCCAGATCATCACGGGCTCCCAGTTCACAAGCATGAAGGAGAACGCGTAAGTGAGTACCCGCAGCGCCACGAACAAGCGCACGCAATCCCGCGAGGTTACCGGGGTTGCGCGCAAGTCCGCCGCATCCGCTAAGCCCGCCCGTCAGGCAGCGAGCTCTGTTCACGTCGTGCCGGCATCATCCAAGGCACGCCGCAAAGAGCTCGAGAAGGGCGAAAACCTGGAAGGCCTTTCCAAGGAGGAAAAACGCGCCCGCAAGGCCAAGCAGCGCGCCCGCGAGGATCGCATCTACACGGTGTCGAATATCCTTCTCAAGCAGGATGAGGACTACACCAAGCGCCGCCGTATTTGGTGGGCCGTGCTCGCTATCGGCATGGTGCTCGTCGTGGCAATTGGGGCTTCGCTCTACTTCGCTCCCGGCGGCACGGTGTCCAGCCCCGTTCAGATGGTCGGCATCGTTTTGTCCTACGTCATCATTTTGGGTGACTTTATTTACGACTTCGTTCGTATTCGTCCCCTGCGCAACATGTACCGCACGCAGGCCGAGGGCATGTCCGAGAACAAGCTCAACGCCCTTATCGAGCGCGCAGCTGCCGAGGAGGACAAGAAGGACTCCAAGAAGAAGTAGCGTTTGCATGCATACTTATCGCTAAGATATAAGGCGCGTCGTTTTTGCGGCGCGCCTTTTTACTGTTCTATATATAGGTAGATGGAGTGGCACATGATTCGAGCTGCCCTGACGGTTGAAGAAGCTCTGGAGGGCATGAAGGCCCTGGAGCCCAAGATTAAAAACTACGCGCGCCTGGTCGTCCGCAAGGGCGTAAACGTTAAGCCCGGCCAGGAGGTCGTCGTTCAGTCTCCGGTCGAGTGCGCGCCGTTTGCGCGCGTGGTGGTCGCGGAGGCATATGCTGCTGGCGCCGGCCACGTGACGGTCATTTGGGCCGATGATGCCGTGACAAGGCTCACGTACGAGCATGTCGAGAAAAGCTATTTTGAGCAAACACCCGAGTGGAAGCGCCTGCAGCTGGATTCCTTGGCCCAGGATGGTGCCTGCTTTGTCTTTATCGAGGGTGCGGATCCTGCGGCCCTCAAGGGTATCGATCCGGCCAAGCCGGCCGCGGCATCCAAGGCGAGGAATACGCAGTGCAAAGTTTTCCGCCGTGGACTGGATTACAACATCAATCCGTGGTGCATCGCCGGCGCGCCGGTCGCTGCCTGGGCTCGCGAGGTGTTCCCGGGCGATGCGGACGAGGTTGCAATCTATAAGCTGTGGAATGCGATTCTGCACACCGCCCGCGCCGATGGCCAGGACCCGGAGAGCGACTGGGAGCGCCACGATGCCGCATTCGAAAAGAACCTGCGCTTCCTAAACGATAATCAGTTTGACTGCCTGCACTACACCGCTTCGAACGGAACCGATCTGACGATTGGTATGACGAAGGGCCATGAGTGGGCCGGCGGTAAGGGTGAGACCCCCGACGGTCATCCCTTCTTCCCCAACATCCCCACCGAGGAGGTCTTCACCTCGCCCGATCGCATGCGCGCTGACGGTATCGTGTACTCGGCCATGCCGCTCATCCACCACGGCAACAAGGTCGATGATTTTTGGATCAAGTTCGAGAACGGTCACGTGGTGGATTACGACGCCCGCGTGGGCAAGGCGACGCTCGCAAGTATCATCGATACCGACGAGGGCGCTGCTCACCTGGGAGAAGTCGCGCTCATTTCCAAGAACACGCCGATTCGCGAAAGCGGCATCCTGTTCTATGACACGCTCTATGACGAGAATGCCAGCTGCCATCTTGCACTGGGAGTCGGCTTCCCCGAGTGCATCGAGGGTGGATATGATATGTCCAAAGAGGAACTCTTGGAGCATGGCGTCAACGTGTCGAGCGCGCACGTCGATTTTATGATCGGCACGGACGACATCGATATTACGGGCATTACGCCCGATGGACGTGAAGTTGTGATTTTCCAGAACGGCCAATGGAGTTGGGAATAGTCCCAGACCGTGGTACAATGCCACCCGCGGGCCGTTAGCTCAGCTGGCAGAGCAGGGGACTTTTAATCCCAAGGTCCAGGGTTCGAACCCCTGACGGCCCACCATAGAATAGAAAAGCGACTGGCGGATGCCGGCCGCTTTTTTGTTGCCGCGACGCGGGTTCGAACCCGTCGGGGTGCGGAGCCGAGTAAACGCATGAGCGTTTGCCAGCGCAGCGCGCAAGGCGCGAAAGCGCCGCAGCGGCCGCCTGCGGAGCAGGCTGAACCCCTGACGGCCCACCATAGACTAAAAAAGCGACTGGCGGATGCCGGCCGCTTTTTTGTTGCCGCGACACGGGTTCGAACCCGAACTTCTCTATATATAAGAACGCTTGGCGAACAAAACCTGCCTTTTACCGACAGGAAACCAAAACCTGATGCCTTTAGAGTAAAGTAGCGCTCCAGAGATGACCGACGCCTCAACACCTATAAACCAGCTGGTCATCGCCAATATCAGAAGCCAATGCTTCAGTTTTAACCTCAGTGATGCGACTGAGGGACCTATTCATTTGTGAACAAAATATGGAGTGCGCGATTCCCGCCCCCGGCGCCCC